>JALWDV010000770.1 GCA_027036755.1 Anaerolineae bacterium | reverse complement strand
AGTCCCCCGGCTAGAAACAGCGCCCCTGCGGGGCTAGCCGGATTTATCCGGCGCTGTTTTGTAGCCCGGCGACTTCATCGCCGGGCGGACGTGGCAAACGCTTCAACCGAAAAAGGACGCACCCTTTACAATTCCATGTGATCAAGGCCTGGCAAGGCGCGTCAAACGTAAAGCGTCAAACGTCAAAGTATGGCGAAAGCGCTTTTTTTTGACGTTTGACGTTTGATGTATGACGTTTGACTGGGAAATTGTAAAGATCGTTGTAACTGCTAAGGTCGTTTTCGCTTGAATTAACCTGACAGGTTCCTTCGGCAACGATTCAGAGCCTTGCACGCTTCGGTGCTGGCTGAAAACTGCACATCTTGCCGCCATGGTTACGAGAACCTGTCAGGTTTGAGTGAAAAAAGGTAACTGCTAACGTACCCCGGTTAACTAACCACAAAGGGCACAAAGGCACTAAGAACACGAAGAAAAAATGTATAAATTTTCCTTTGTGCCTTTGTGTCTTAGTGTTCTTAGTGGTTTTCGGGTGGCAGACCGGTGACGACCTTAGTAGTTACGAAAAAAGACAACCACCTGGCATACGTTAGCAGTTACGGCGTGATTCGTAATACGTGAGGTCGTCACGCATCACGAATCACGCATTACGGCTCTCCTGCGTCATTTCGAGGGAGCGCAGCGACCGAGAAATCCCCTTGCAAGCGACGCTCTCCGTTTCTTCTCTTACTCTGCCGATGATGAATCTTTATCTCGTTTCCCCTTATCACACCGGCTCGCATCGGGCCTGGGCCGAAGGTTACGCCCGCCACAGCGCGCATCGGGTGCAGCTTATCGCCATGGCCGGGCGTTTCTGGAAATGGCGGATGCAGGGCGGCGCGCTGGAGCTGGCCCGGCAGGTGGACGACCGGGCGCGGCGGCTCGGGCCGCCCGACGCGATGCTGGTCACCGACATGGTGAATCTGCCCGCGCTCATCGCGCTGGCCCGGCCCTGGCTGAATGATGTCCCCATCCACTTCTACGCCCACGAAAATCAGCTCACCTATCCGCCGCCGCCGGGCGAGAAGCGCGATCTAACCTATGGCATGATCAACACGCTGAGTATGGTCGCAGCCGACGCCATCCATTTCAACAGCGCCTATCATCGGGATGAATTTTTCGACGAGCTGCCGCGGCTGCTCAAGCATTTTCCCGATTACAATCATCTGGAGATCATCCCGCAGCTTCGGGCAAAGAGCGACGTGCTGCCTGTGGGGCTGGACCTGAGCTTCTTCGACGATTTTCGGCCCGAGGATTCTCCCGACGGCCCTTTGCGCATCCTCTGGAATCAGCGCTGGGAGTACGACAAAAATCCGGGGGATTTCTTTCGGGCGTTGTATGCGCTGGCCGACGAGGGGCTGGATTTTCGCGTCATCGTGGCGGGGGAGAATTTCCGGCGGCAGCCGGAGGAGTTCGCCCAGGCCCGGGCGCGGCTGGCCGGGCGCATCCTGCACTTCGGCTTCGCCGAAAGCCGGGCTGAGTACGCCCGTTTGCTCTGGCAGGCCGATGTGGTGATCAGCGCGGCCATCCACGAGTTTTTCGGCGTCAGCGTGCTGGAGGCCATCTACTGCGGCGCGTATCCCCTGTTGCCCAACCGGCTGAGCTATCCCGAGCTCATTCCTCCTGACTTGCACGCCGCCCATCTTTATGGGGATTTCGATGACTTGCTCGCCAAACTGCGTTGGGCGCTGACGCATCCCCGGGCGGTGCGGGCGCAAAATCGGGCCTGGGTGGCCGACCGGTATCGCTGGGAGCGGCTGGTCGGGCGCTACGATGCGCTTTTCGGGCGCTGATGGTTGTTTTTGAATAGGACGCGGACGAACGGGGATGAACGCGGAGGGAGTGTGGTTGGCTACGCCCGGCCGAGGCGCTCTTGCATCACTTCGATGGGCGGCGCGCCATCATGCTTCCATTGCACGATTCGATTGACGTTTCGAGCGATGCGTCTGATGTCGACTTGGGCCAGGTCGTCCCCCGCCAATTGGATGAGCGTCTGGTAATTGAAGACGGCGTCGTTCATAACGCCCAGGACGCGGCGGTCGTCGGTGCGGGCCAGCGTAACGCCGTCGTGGTAATCATTCATCACCCGTTCGATGCCCGCGAGCGGCAGCGCTTCGGCCAGAAAGTTGCGAAACATGGCCTCTACGAATAGCCCGTGCAGGTCGGCGAGGTCTTTCTTGCGGTAGGGGATCAGAAAAGAGTAGAGGGTGTCGGCGTTCATAAAGATGAGCGCCTTGCGTCGTCCAAACTTGACGGCATTGACGAACCAGGCCCCCAACAGGGTCGGATCATCGCTTTCTGATAACAAGGGCAGCTTCGAGCGCTGTACGCCGAATTCTCTGGCCGCTTTTTGGGTGCATTTGAGGATGAGCATGGGCTTGTCGGTTATCTGGCAGGCGCAAGAATAATAACCTTGCGCCGAGGCGGAAGTGCGTTCCGCCGAAGGTAGGAGGGCGCCGGATCGCACATCCGGCGGGCGCAAGAATAAAAAACCTTGCGCCGAGGCGGAAGTGTGTTCCGCCGATGGCTGGGGGCGCCGGATCGCACATCCGGCGGGCGCAAGAGAAACGAACTACCAAAATAACTTCCTGGCGTCACTGACGGGAATAAGCGCCCGGCCCAGGCCAGCGTAAAACCGGGCGCTGGACCACATGTAGTCTTCCGGGCGTTCGGCCAACCGCCAGTGGGCTTGTAAGGGATTGTTGTGGATGTAAGTCAGTTTTTGCTTGAGATAATCTGGGGAGAATATATTTTTGGGCTGGTATTCTGGCTCCCAGACGGCAAATTTTTGTTTTTTGGTGTGGGCTGCTGCCATAGCCAACTGCTCCAGCGCTTCATCGTTTCCCTCGACCTCGAAATGACGCAGAATGAGGTTGGCTGTCGCCCTTTTGTAGTCTCTGACTATTTCATTCGGCTTGCGATTGTTGCGGCATCTGATGATGATATGGATATGATTGGGCATGATGACGAAAGCGTAAAGGTCAAAATGTCCCAAAACGCGGCCCGTGTTCAAGGTGTCCACCAGGATGCGCTTGATGACGTCGCGTCGAAAAACGCGGGCATGGCGCACTGCTGCAAAAGTGATGAAATAGAGATGTTCAGGATCAAAGTGGAGAGGCCAGGTGGCAGAAGGCATAATTCGAGTCGGAGTGCGCCGGATCATATATCCGGCTGGGCGCGGAAAAAATATACCTTGCGCCGCGGCGGAAGTGCGTTCCGCCGCCGGCGGGGTGGGCCGGATCGTATATCCGGCGGGCGCAAGAGTGAAGACCTTGCGCCGGGGCGGAAGTGCGTTCCGCCGCCGGCGGGATGGTTGCCGGATCGCATATCCGGCGGGCGCAAGAATAACAACCTTGCGCCAGGGCTAGAATCCGCGTAGCTTCGTCAGATCGGCCAGGCCCGCGGGCAGAGACGCGATGCGCTGCACCAACGCCAGCCGCGCGGCCCGCAGCGCCGGGTCCTCGGCCATGACCAGCACGTTCTCGAAGAAGGCGTTGATGGGGGCTTGCAGCTCGCACAGGATTTCGATGAGCGCGGGCATGTCGCGGCGGGCCGCCAGCTTTGCGGCCGCGGCCTCGTACGCGGCGTGGAGTTCGCGGGTGGCGGGCTCTACGTAGGCGTCGGGGTTGAGCTCGTAGGTTTCCGCCAGCTTGCGCACGATGCGCTTGGTGCGGGCGTACGCGGTGAACGCGTCCTCCCACCAGGGTTGCTGCACGGCCTGGGCCAGGGTGGCCACCCCGTCCAACGCCCGGGCCGGGTTCCAAGCCTGCTCGGCCAGCACCGCATCCACCACATCGTGAGGATAACCCTCGTCGCGCAGGGCCACATAGAGGCGTTTGGCGATGAAATCCATCACCTCGGCCAGCACGTCATCCGAGACGGCCACGGGCTGCAGCCGGGCCGCAACCTTCAGGCCCTCGCGGATGTCGAAATCCCGGCCCGAGGCCATCAGGCTTTGCACCAACGCCAGGGCCGCGCGGCGCAGGCCAAAGGGATCAGCCGTGCTCTTGGGCGCCAGGCCCACCGCGAACAGCCCCACCAGGCTATCCAGCCGGTCGGCGATGTTCAGGGCCAGGCCCGCGGGGCTCAGGGGAGCCTCGGGCTTGACGGTGTATTGCTCGCGGATGGCCCGGGCGACCTCGGGCGGCTCGCCGCTATCCAGGGCGTAGACCTCGCCCATGACGCCTTGCAGCGAGGTCATCTCCACCACCATGCTCGTAGCCAGATCGGCCTTGCTGAGGGCGGCGGCGCGGGCGGCCGCGGCCTTCTCCTCGGGGCTCAGGCCCAGCAGGTCGGCCACCGCGGGCGTGAGCTGCTCCAGCCGATGCACTTTGTCCAGCATGGAGCCCAGTTTTTCCTGGAAGGTGAGCTTGGCCAGGTCGGGGTTGAAACTGGCCAGGGGGCGCTTGCGGTCTTCTTTGACGAAATAGGCCGCGTCCGCGTAGCGGGCCCGGATCACAGCCTCGTTGCCCGCCCGCACCAGGTCGGGGTCTCGATCCTGGCCGTTGACGATGGTGATGAAGTGGGGCATGAGCTTGCCTTCCGCATCCACCACCGGGAAGTAACGCTGATGCTTCTTCATCACGGTGATGAGCACAGCCGCGGGCAGGTCGAGGAAGGCGGGCTCGAAGTTCCCCAGCAGGGCGAAGGGCTGCTCCACCAGATCGGTGACCTGCTCCAGCAGGGCGACGTCTTCGGGGACGGTTCCGCCCGCCTGGGCCGCGGCCTCTTTCAGTCCCTGGGAGATAAGGCTTTGTCGCTGATCCCGATCGACGACTACGCCCGCACCCGCCATCTCGCCCAGATAGCTTTCAGCATCGGGGATGACGATCTCGGGGGAGCCGTGGGGCCGCAGCCCGCGGGAGATGCGACCGCTGAGAGTGCCCGCGTATTCGAAAGGGACGACCCGCGGGCCATAGAGCGCGGTCAGCCAGCGGATGGGGCGGCTGTACGCCACGTTGCTGGCGTTCCAGCGCATCGATTTGGTGAAACGCACGCCCGCGACCAGCCCCCGCAGGATGCCGGGGAGCAGTTCGTGGGTGGGGCGACCTTCCACCTGCTTCACCGCGTAGACGTAGCGCTTGCCTCCCTCCTCGCGGATTTCCAAATCCTCCACCGCCACGCCTTTGCCCCGGGCAAAGCCCTGCGCGGCTTTGGTGGGATTGCCATCCGCGTCGAAGGCCCGATCCGCGGGCGGCCCGCGGAATTCCTGCACTTCGGAGCTCTGCTGGGCCTGGAGTTTGCGCACGATGACGACGATGCGCCGCGGCGCGCCGCTGACGTAGACCGAGTCGTACTGCAAGCGGGCCTCGTCCAGGGCCGCGGGCGCGTTCTTCTGCAATTGGGCGATGGCGCTGGGCACTTCGTGGGGCGGCAGCTCTTCCACGCCGATCTCCAGCAGCAGGTCGGCTTCGGTCGCGCCCGCGGGCAGGGGCTCGGGCGCAGGGACGGCGGGCGGGGCGTATGCGGACGCGCGGGCGTCCAGCAGCGGAAATCCCGCGGCCTCGCGCTTGGCCACATAGGCCTCGGCCACGCGGTGGGTCATGTCCCTCATGCGGCGGAAGTAGCCCGCGCGCTCGGTGACGCCGATGGCCCCGCGGGTGTCCAGCAGATTGAAGGTGTGGGAGCAGCGCAGCACGTAATCGTAAGCGGGCACCACCAGGTCTTTCTCGATGGCGTTGTCGAACTCGGCCTCGAACAGCTCATACATCTCCCGCAGGCGTTCCACATCTGCGGTGTTGAACGCGTATTCGCTATGCTCGATCTCCTGAATCTTGAGGATGTCGCCGTAGCTGTGATGGGCGTCCCAGCGCAGATCCCACACCTCTTTCACGCCCTGGATGAACATGGCGATGCGCTCCAGGCCGTAGGTGATCTCCACGGAGACGGGATTGAGATCGAGGCCGCCGGCCTGCTGGAAGTAGGTGAACTGGGTGATCTCCAGGCCATCCAGCCACACTTCCCAGCCCAGGCCCCAGGCTCCCAGGGCCGGGCTCTCCCAGTTGTCTTCCACGAACCGCACGTCGTGCTTGTCCAGGTCGATGCCGATGGCCCGCAGGCTGTCCAGGTAAATCTCCTGCGGATTGCCGGGGTCGGGCTTGAGGATGACCTGGTATTGGTGGTGCATCTGCATGCGGTTGGGATTTTCGGCGAAGCGGCCATCGTCGGGCCGGTAGCTGGGCTCGACATAGCCCACGGTCCAGGGCTCGGGCCCGAGGACGCGCAGGGTGGTGGCGGGGTTGGCCGTGCCCGCGCCGACTTTTTCGCTATACGGCTGCCAGATGAGCGCGCCCTGTCGGGCCCAGAAGCGCTCCAGGCGGAAGATCATTTCTTGGAAGGTGGGTGGAGTCATGGTAGGTAAAGATTGATGATTGATGATTGTAACTATACAGGCTACAGCGAAAAAACGCCTGACGAAGCAACGTTGGCCATTTCTTCAACCCACGTCATGCGTAAAACGTCAAACGTCAGGCCGTTATCGCCAAAGACGTGTCCTGCAATGGGCCATGGCATCGTTACAGCAACGTGACGTTTGACGCTTGACGTTTTACGGTCTTGTCATGTCGCCTGTTGGCGGCTCTAGCCTTCAAGGTTTGACATGTGAGCTGTATAGTCACTGATGATTAAAGGTGGATTGGCGTGTGCGTGGCAAAGTCCCCGCTATTTTACATCATGTGGGCGGAAAAAGGGCAGTTTGAGGGGGAGGGGAATGGTGGTAGAATGGGTGTGTTTCAAAATTGGACCACGCCCTTCCCGAATCGTCTACTGGCTAATCGTCTAAGTTTAGTCTATAATTAGACGAAAGGAGGCGTCATGTTCAAGCCTGCATATCGTATTTCCCCCCAACTTCTGGATTCGATCAAGCGCATCGCCATCCTGGTGCATGAGCTCAACAAGCGGCCTGTTTCCGATATTGTCTACGCAGAGCTGCTTTCGGCGGCGTTGGTCACCTCCACGTATGCTTCCACCAGCATCGAGGGCAACCCGCTGCCGCTAACCGATGTGAAACGTCTGCTCAAGACGCAACCGGCTCACATCCGGCAGAGCGAGCGCGAAGTGCTCAATTACAACGAGACGCTGAAGCGATTGAACGCAGCGCCCGACGCTCCCTTTACCACGGAGCAAATTCTGTCCATTCATGGCGGCGTCGTTGCCGGGTTGCTGCCGGAGGCCCACAGCGGCCAGTGGCGGCGCGCACCCGTGGTCATCCACGATCCGCGCAGCGGCAACGTGGTCTATTTGCCGCCCGATCACCAGGACGTCCCGGCCTTGATGGATGACCTGATTCGTTTCGTGCAGGCGCAGAGGGGCCAATTGGATCCTTTGATTCTGGCGGGCCTCTTTCATAAACAGTTCGTCATCATTCATCCCTTCATGGATGGCAATGGCCGCACCGCGCGGCTGGCCACCAAGCTGTTATTGGCCGGACTGGGCCTCAATCTTTTCCCTTTGTTGAGCTTCGAGAATTATTACAACCAGAATGTAACTCGCTATTTTGAGATGGTGGGCGTGCGGGGGAATTATTATGACCTTGTGAATTCCCTGGACTTTACGCCCTGGCTGGAGTATTTTACCGAGGGCGTCAGGGATGAATTGCAGCGGCTCGATAAGCAATTAACGATGTTGCAAGGCCGACCAGATCAGGCGCTGAAGCCCCATCATCAAATTATCCTGGATTTGATCGAGGCCCAAGGCTATGTCACCGACCGCGATTATGCCCGACACACCACGCGGGCCAAGGCCACCCGCAGCCTGGATTTCAGGACATTGGTGGAGATGGGGCTGATCGTGCGGAGGGGGCGGGGGCGGAACACGCATTACATCTTCCCCGGGGCCGCCGCACCCGACACTCACGCCTGATAGCAGTTGCGTGTCGTATTCTGGAGTCTGGCGAAAATGATTTGGGTGCGTCCCATTTCGGTTGGAAGGCTGGGCGACGCAGGTCGCCCTTCAGCCCGCAGGGCTCAATAGAGCGACTTCAGTCGACGCTTTGGGCAGGTGGCAGGCACTGGCCGAATGAATTCAGTCTCTTGGGGACAGGCCCCCTCCTTTGCTTCCTCCCCCGCTCCGAGACGGGCGGGGGAGGAGATATGGAAGGTTGATGGCCCTGTCCCGAAGGCGGGCCTGCGCCCGCCAACTTGGCTCTCAACTCATTTGGGACGCACCCAAATGAGTTTGGCCCCTCGAAACGGTATTTTCAACCATCGATTGCACCGATTTGCTGCATGACGCCCTCTCCTAACCCGGACAAGCCGGAACCAAAAAGCTGATCTCACGCAAAACCTTTTGATTCGCCGCGGATAACACTGATTGTGCGGATATTCGCGGATTTTTCTGATTTCATCCGCGCCCATCCGTCTAATCCGCGTTATCAGCTACGAATCCAGCTTTCTTTTCCTTTGCGGCTCTGCGTCTTGGCGTGAGATATTTTCTTGCCCAGCGAGCAAGGATTCCATTGATATCGTATTATGACTGTATCCACTACCGATAACCTCATTCCTTTCGATGAAGTGGACGCCTGGGCTGAGTCGTTGATCGATCGGGGGGGATTTGATGAGATCAGCCTGGCGCTGAAGCGGGTTTCATCCCAACAGATTCGCTCGCAGCCCTCTTTGTTGCGTCTGCAGGCCCATCTGGCCTACTATGAAAATGATTTTGATCGGGCGTTTCCGCTCATCCAGCAGGCGCAGCACCTGGCCATCCGGCAGGAGCGCTGGCGGGTGGCTGTGTATTGTGCGCTGGATGAGGCCCGGTGGTGGCAGGCCCGAGAGAAACACGACGCCGCCCAGTTGGCGCTGGACGTGGCTGGCAATCTGGCTGCGCGAGCAGAGAAGGATGTGGGGCTTCATGCCGATCTGCTATTGGCTGTGAGCTGGCTGTTGCCCGATTTCAGCCAGAATCGCAGGGCCATGGGGCTATGTCAGCAGGCGTTGCATCTTTATGAACAGACCGGTGATGCGCCGGGACAGGTGCGAGCGCTGTGGTTGCTCAGCGTCATCAACACCTACATGGGACGTCTCACCGAGGCCCGGGCGCAGATCGAACGGGCGTTGCGGCTGCATCGTCTGGCCAGGCTCTCCCCGCTTATCCGATTGTATTTGTTGAATGTCAGCGCGCATATTTATCTTTACGCCGGACAGCCCGAGGCGGGGTTGTTGGTTGTGCGCGAGGAGGCGGCTGCGCTTTTGCGAAAACATCCTCATAGCAAACCGGCTTTGTATCTGGGCATGGCTGAGGCGGGGCTATTGCGCCAGCAGGGGCGTTATGTCGAGGCGCTGGCGGCTTACGACCGGGCGGAGGCCATCGTGGAGGCGCTGCAGGATGAGGGGTATCGTCCCTGGCTGGCCTTGCAACGAGGCTGGATTCATCTGCTGATGGGAGAAACTCCGGCCGTGGTGCGGGCCGAGATGCTGCAAGCGGGCTCTTTGCATTACAAGGTGATGGAGCGGGGGCGCAATATGTATCTGGCCGTGCTCGATCTTTTGGAGAATCGCCTGGATGATGTGGGAAAACGTCTGACAGTCGCTAGTCAGGAGTTCGAGGCTTCGGCGGATCTGTTGGAATTGTTCGGGGCGCGCATTTATCAGGCGTATTTGTTCGATTTACAGGGGCGACGCGGGCGATTGCAGCGAGTTCTGGAGGAGGCGCTGGGCTGGGCGGAGAATGGCGGCATCGATTTCTTCCCGTTCTACTGGCATCCCCGCATCGTGGCGCATGTTTGCGTGACCGCATTGCATCTGGGCGTGCGCTCGCGCCAGGCCGAGTTGATGATCCTGCGACGTCTGGCGGATGTGGCTGCGCCCGAGTTGATCCCCTTGCTGAGCGATGCTTCGGTTGATGTGCGGCAGCGGGCGCAATCGGTGCTGGCTGCGCTGGGGGATGAGGCGTTTCGCATGGTGCTGCATGGCGCTCCTGGACCGCGTCTTACTGGTATTCTGCTCGATCATGTGCAGCATGGGCGGCTGCTGGTCAATCGATTTGGGGCGGCGTGCGAACGGCTGTCGGGCGATGGGGCGCATCCTGATTGGACGCGGCTGGCCGTCTTTGGCTATTATGCGGGCGGCGATCTTCCGCGCCCCGAGATGGCGCAGGCGTTGGCTCTGAGCGAGGGGGCGGTGAAGAAGCACATCGCTGCGATCCGGGCGGCGTTTGGCGTGCGTGGCCGCGGCGGCCGGGATCGAGGGCGGGCGGTGGTGCAGGCGCAAGCGAAATCGCTGGGTCTGGTGAGATAGCCGCGGGCCTTTAGCGCCAGGTTTGGGGACTTTTGGGACGGGATTGCTATGGTATGCTTGAGGTATAGTCAATTGCAATGATCGCCTGCCTTTTAGAAAGTCATTGCGTTGTCTCGAGGGAGAGGTGAATTGGAAAAACATGCGTCTCATTGTTTGGCGAGAGACGATGGGGCGCATGTTTTCCAATCCCATTTCATTCGCATTCACAGTCTGCATACAAGTGACCTTGTTGGGTGTCTGGCGGTTGCACCTTTTTCTGCTCACGCGGCCTGCCTTACGTTTTAATCGTTGTCCTCCACCATGCCCGATCTATTGGATCTACTTGCCAGAACAAAACCATACGATTTCATTGGCTCCTGGCCCAGGCTGGCGGCCCGCAGCCCCTTCATGGCCCAATGCCGAAGAACGCCCGGCGGTTTTCTTCCTCTGGAGATGATTTACGACAATCAGCCCATCGGCGACACCCTCATCCAGCGGCTGGCGGATCGATATTACCTGAACGGCGCTTTGTGCCGAGGCGCTCGCGTGCGCTTGCAGCAGGCCACCCATTGGCTACGCCAACAGATCGAGGACAGGCTCTCCCGCCAGGAATCGGTGTCGGTGCTGAGTCTGGCCAGCGGCGGGGCCAGGGATGTCATCGCCGCTGTGGCGGGGGCGAGTTGGGCGGATAGGGTGCAGTATCTGGGTGTGGATATCGACCCCGAGGCGGTGAAGTATGCACACGAGCGGGCGCTGGCCGCGGGCCTGAACGGCCAGTTTCGCTTTGAGCTGGGCAACGCGCTGCGCCCGCCCCGGGCCTGGGAGAACCGGTTCGACATCGTCACCTCGCTGGGGTTGTTCGATTATCTGCGGGACAGCACCGCGGTGCGGCTGCTCGATCGCATTCATGCCTTGCTGCGCCCGGGCGGGACGCTGCTCTTTGGCATGGTCACCTCCAACCCCAACCAGCGTTTCTTCGAGGATTACATGAACTGGAAGATGATCTACCGTCCGCCCGAACGTATTTTGGAGCTGGCCCGGGCCTCGAAATTCGCCCGTGTCGGGCCTGTCAGCGGGCGTGATGACTACTTTTTTTTAGTCGAGTGTCAGCGGTTATAATGATAGTGATCTTTGACGGCCTTCAACTTATCATTCCGGGAGAAAATGAAATGGGCGCCCATCGACGTTTTTCGATTTTAGTTGTCATCCTGTTGAGCATGACGGCCTTCGTCATGCTTGTTTCTGGGACTGTGGCCAAGGGCAGAGTTGCGCAAGCGCAACCCCCTGCAACGCCCACGCCCGAATCCGATTCCACATCTGGCCCCGACGCCTTCCACTCCTCGCCCGTCATGTTCATCGAGAACGCGGGGCAATGGGACGACCGCGCCCGCTTCCAGGTATGGGGCGGCGCGGGCGGAACCATGTGGCTGGCCGAAGACGCTATCTGGATCACGGTGCTGGAGCCGGAGACTGGTGAACAGAGGCCAGAGGGCGGAGATTGGAAGCCGGATGAGCTGCCTGGACGCGTGCCTGACGCCACGCCGCGCAAAGGCGTCAACATCAAGATCAGCTTCTCGGGTGCGAATCCGCATCCTGCCATCGAGCCCTTCGACCCGCTGGACACGACCATCAGCTACTTCTACGGCAACGATCCCGACAAGTGGCGGCCCGATGTGCCCGTGTGGGGCGGCGTGCGCTATGTGGACCTGTGGCCGGGCGTAGATTTGGTGTTGGGAGAGGAAAACGGGCGGATGATTCCGCGGTTCGAGGCGAAGGAGGATGCGGACGTGAGTATGGTGAAAATGCAGGTGGAGGGGGCGGCGGGCGTGGCGTTGGAGGATGGCTGGCTGAGGATGGAGACGGAGGTGGGGGAAGTTAGTTTTGCCGCGCCGCGGGCGGGGTTTGACTACGTAATGGTAGCGTCTTCTGCTAACGAACAGCGTGAGATGACAGTACGATTACTGAATAATTCTGGGGAAGCATCTCTCCAAGGGAAAAACCTATCAGAAGATAACCCCAATGGATTATTGTTCAGCACATATATTGGGGGAGGTGACGAGGAGCGATCTTCAGCATCACTTGAATACTTTCCTGCGGGGAGGATATACACTACCGGAAGCACAAAATCCACTAACTTCCCAACAAGACCAGGCTATGATACGAGTTATAATGGTGGATGGGATGTATACGTGATTGGATTGAATAAACTTGGCACAGAACTGCAATATGCAACATTCCTGGGAGGTGACAATTGGGATTTTGGTTATTCGTTGGGATTGGATTCCATGGGTAGAATTTATGTGGCTGGTTCAACATGGTCAAATAATTTTCCAACAACATCTACGGCATATGACAGATATTACAATGGCGAATATGATGTTTTTGTTGCAAGATTAGATGGAAGTTTATTGGAGTATTCCACATATTTAGGCGGGAGCTCAACGGAATGGGCTACTGATATCTCTGTAAATGCTGACTCATCAGTTTCTGTGATCGGGGGTACGAACTCGAATAACTTTCCTACTGCTGGCAACGCTTATGATCGAAGTTACAATGGTGGCTACGATGGTTTTATCACCAAACTGTCAGCGACGGGAGAACAAATTGGATATAGCACCTTTCTGGGTGGCAGCGGTGATGAATGGGGGGGAGGAATAGCGATAGGTGAAACAGGTTATATTTATGCCACAGGTCGGACGAATTCTAGTAATTTCCCAGTGACAAATGGGGGATATGATACAAGCTATAATTATGGAACATGTACTGATTCATCTGGCAATAGCTACCCTTGTTACGATGCCTTTGTGAGTGAAATTACGCCGGATGGAGCGACCCTCTCAAGGTCGACCTTTTTGGGTGGGAGAAGGGACGATATTGCGACTGACTTGGAAATTAATGGCAATGGTTCATTATATTCGATTTATGTTGTGGGAGGAACGGAATCCAGCGATTTCCCGGTCACAGCGAATGCATTCAGCGCCATATACAACGGAGGCGACAAAGATACGTTTGTCGCAAAACTCAACTGGGATCTGAGCCACCTTGATTTTGGAACATTCCTTGGTGGAAACGGTTTTGATGACGCGGAGATGATTGAACGAGATGCTGCTGGTCGGTTATATATTGTTGGTACAACGGATTCACATAATTTCCCAACCACAAATGATGCGTTTGATAGAAGCTTTAATGGAGCCACAGATGCGTATTTGGTGAAAATGGATAGCGCAGCTCAATCTGTACTCTACGGAACCTTCTTTGGTGGGGCTGATGAATCAGAAGGATGGGGGCTGGAGATCGGAGATGGCGGAGATGTTTACATCACGGGCCCGACAATGTCGAACAATCTTCCAACTACATCCGGGACATTCGATAGAACCTATAACGGCAATGGCGACGTTTTTGTGGCCAAGCTGGCGGTGGGAGGGAGCGCTTCAACCCCAACGCCAACTCCGACATTGACCCCCACGCCATCATTTTCCAGTAGCGCTATTGCTTACACCTCAATTGGTCAGAATGATGCTGGCATCTATGTGATGAACGCTAATGGAAACGATAAGAGACCGGTGGCATCAATCGCAACAAATGCTGGGTTTCATAACAAGCATCAATGTTCCACTTGGTCACCGTTGGGAGATGAATTGATCTTTTTACGGATCACTGATCCGGTATGTGGTGTAGGATGCGGTTCGCTTTACAGGATTAGTGCCGACGGTAGCAACGAAAGAATTATCACCAATTCAGTAAATGAATATTACTATCCAGCATGGTCTCCAGATGGGGAAACTGTAGCGTACGATTTTATGGGATTTAGTCCAATTTTTCTTCTTGATATTGATGATTCGAATGATCGCTCAGTTAGGCCAACGGGAGATGATTTTCATGCAGATTGGTCTCCAGATGGAAGGCGTCTTGTATTTTACTCCTACGCATCTTCTTCCAGTGCTGAGATTTTCACGATTAACGTCGATGGCTCAGATCTACAAAAACTCACAGACAACGCCTGGTTCGATGGATATCCGGAGTACTCGCCCGATGGAACCAAAATCGTTTTTACTTCAGATCGATTTGGGAACAATGATATTTTTGTGATGAACGCTGACGGTAGTAATGTCCGTCGTTTGACGACGCATCCGGCATCGGATTATGAGCCAACCTGGTCTCCCGATGGACAACAAATCGCGTTCATCTCAGATCGTGATGGCAATCCGGATGTTTTTGTTATGAATGTAGATGGCAGCAACGTTCATAACATCACCCATACTGCGAATAGGGAGGAAAACTGCCCGACCTGGCACGGTGTAAACTGGCAATCTCCTCCCACCCCCACGCCCATACCGAACCAACCCACGCCCACGCCCGCGTTGCCCACGCCCACGGCCACGCCCGACTTCCCCACCTGCCACCTGACCATCGACAAAACCGCCTACCCCAGCACCGCGCGCAAGGATGGTCAGGTGGGGGTGACGCTGAAGCTGTCGGGCGATTGCCCCTCGGAGATCGGCTCGGCCCTGGACGTGGCTCTGGTCATCGACCGCTCCAATTCCATGTGCGGCGACAAGCTGAACCAGGCCCAGGCCGCGGGCCAGACCTTTTTCGACAACATGGCCTTCCCGCCCGACCAGGCCGCAGTGGTCTCCTTCGCCAACACCGCCTTGCTGCACACGGGCTTGACCGGCAACCGCGCGCAGGCCCAGAACGCGCTCTACAACATCACCTGCGGGGGCTTTTCTCGCATCGATTCTGGGTTGAACAAGGCCTTCGATGAGATGTCCGGGCCCAGACGAGTGGCCGGGCATACGCCCGCCATCATCCTCCTCACCGATGGCAACCCGGAAGGGGCCTACGCGGACGACGTGCGCGCCGCCGCGCAGAAAATCAAGGATGCGGGCATCCAGCTCTTCACCATCGGCCTGGGGACTGACGTCAACGCCGCCCTGCTGCGAGAGATTGCAACCCTGCCCGAGTACTACTACCAGTCGCCCACCGCAGACCAGCTTCAGGCCATCTACACGCGCCTGGCCAGCGAACTGCGCACCGTGCCCGCCATGAACGTGGACATCACCGACGTCATCGATCCGAACTTCGAGTTGGTTCCCTATAGTTTTTCCGGCCCGGCCACGCCCACGGTGCATGGCGACACGTTGCTCTGGCATCTGCCGCGGCTGGAAAGCGGCGTCACGGAGCTCAGCTTCAATCTCAAGCCCAAGTCTTGTGGCACATTCCACACCAACCAATCTGCGTCCGTCAGCTATGACGACAATCGGGGGCGGCGGCAGACTCGTACATTTCCCAATCCACAGGTGACTATCGAGGGATGCAATCAGGATGCGCCAGATGCGTATGTGCGGGATAATGATGGAGACACCGGGAGAACGCCCAGTTATGCGCCGTGGTGGGTGAGTCCCGACATTTGGGTGCGACACAATAATGACGGGGGGACGCAGCATCAGAACCCGCAGGCGGGCCAGCGCAACTACATCTATGTGCGCATCTGGAATCGGGGTGCGCAGCCCGTGCGAAACATCGATGTGCAGATGTACTACGCCAATCCCAGCCTGGGGCTCAGTTATCCCGACAACTGGACGGCCATTGGCGGACCGGTGCGGGTGGATGTGGTGCAGGCGAAGGGGCGCGCCATCGCGGTCATCCCCTGGGACGCGCCCAACATCACCGGGCATTTCTGTCTGTTTGTGCGCATCTCGTCACCCGATGATCCCATCCACGATGACCGCACGCAATGGGAGAACAACATCGCTCAGCGCAACATGCACATCATCGATTACCCCCAGCCGCCTGATGGCTCGTGTCAGTTCGATGAGAACAACCTGCTCACCGATCGCATCGCTTTCGACGTGGTGAACACCCAGGCCAAATCCAGCATGGTGGACTTGCAGATCACGGTGAGCAATCTGGGGGCGGGGGCCCAGGTGCGGTTCGAGCCGGGCCCGCTGTCCGGGCGCTGGACGTCGCTGGATGGCCTGGTGCAGGAGGCGGATGGTCGGCTGAGGGTGATCCGTTTTCCCGCCACCATCTACGGCGTGCGCCTGAATCCTCACGAACTGCGCACGGTGCATTTGGAGGTGAAAGCGCCCGCCAACAGCCGTTTCACCATTGGGCTAACAGAGCTGGTGCGAGGCAAGGTGGTGGGGGGCAACAGCTACCAGCGCGTCCTTCCGCCTTGTCCCATCTCTTTGCCGATCATCCTCAAGCCCGCGCCTGTCACGCCCACACCCACGCCGCTGCCTCCTTGTGCGCGAGGCGGCAAGGTCGATGTCGTCTTTGCTATGGACACCTCTGGTTCCATGAACGATGAATTCAGCGCCCTGTGCAGCCAGATAAACGCCATTGTCGCCAACTTGCAGAACCAGGGCGTCAGCGTCAATTACCGCATCCTGGGCCTTGCCCGCACCTTCCAATGCGCATCCGACACCGTTCAGCATCTCGTTCCGGGCGGTCTCGTCAACCATGAGGAGGATTGGGGGCCCGCGGTCACCGATCTCAGCAATGGCTATGCCTGGCAGCCCGACTACGCCCGCCTCATCATCCCCATGAGCGATGAGGGGCCCGAAAATGGCGATCCGGTGCATGATCCTGGCAGCGACAGAGACGCCATCACCGCCGCCATCGCCGCGGCCCAGGCGCACCAGGTCATTGTTTCCCCCATCCTGGGCACGGGCCATTCCAGCGCAGTCACGCGCCTGGCGCAAGATTTGGCCAACGCCACCGGCGGGCGGGTGTTCCAATCCACCGAGCCAGCGCAGGACATCGCCGGCGCCATCGGCGATATGATTGGCACGGCTGCTTGTATGCCTGTTATCGAAAACGTCACTCCCAGTTGCGGGGTCGACGCCAACACTGTTTTGACCGTGCATGGCCAGAATTTCGCCGCTGGAGCCACCGCAAAGATCGGGCCTCTGCCCGCCCGCAATGTCGTCGTTCTCAGCAGCACCGTGATGCAGATGAAAATCGATCCTTCTTTGGGGCCCGGTGCGTACGATCTTTCGATAACGAACCCTCCGCCCCCTGAGGGGATGACCGCCACGTTGCCCCAGGCCATCACGGTTGGCCCCTGCGTTACGCCAACGCCCCAGGCCTTTTTCTGGAAACAAGAGGCGGAAGACGCACCTCTCGAAGGCGCTATGGGCGTCTCGCGACTCGATTCCGCCTCCAACTGCCGTTATGTGTCATCGCCCAACAAATGGCAGGATCGCGACGCCGTCACCTTTTCCTTCTCTGTGCCCCGGACGGCTGATTATTATCTGTGGGCTCGCACGATGGGCCTCTCATGGAGCGAGGATTCCTTCTTCATCAGCATCGACGGGCAAACGCCTTATGCCTGGTACATCCCCCATCATGGTCAGTTGAACACCTGGGTTTGGGGACACGCCCACATCCAGGAAGAACCCATGCCGCCATTGCACCTGGCGGCTGGCGCTCACACGGTGCGCTTTTCCGCACGCGAGGCTCATTCCCGGCTGGATGAAGTCATCCTCACTGATGACGAATCCTTCATTCCCGTTGGCCCCTCTCGGCCTTGCCATTAGGGCTGTTATGCGCTTTTGCCTCGTTAAATCGAGTCTTCACGTCATCCGCCCGTGGCATTTGCCGCAAATAACGCGGATGCGACAGATTTCTGCGGATTTCTCGGATTGAAAAGGGATTTTTTCTGCAAAAATTCGCGGTGATCCGACTTTTCAGCGTTATCCGCGACGAATCAAAAGGCGAACGACGCGAAAACGATAAAAATTTGGCAGGAAGTTCACAACAGGCTCTAACTGACAACCGTTGGGCGGGGGAAGTCAGACAGGCGTCAGGAAAGTGGCCCGGGGGAATGCGTTTTTTTAGGTTTTGTCAGGATTTCTGTGCTTGCCGGATGTAAAATAGGATAACGCTATTGATTCGGGCGTTGTTCTATTTTTCACTGCACACGCGGGTTTGAGTCATGGAGCTGGTTGACTGACAAAAGTCAGCTTGGCGTCTAAACCTACCGATTAAAATCAGGGCCAGAGGCGGCCCCCACCTTTTGTTCCTCCCCCGCTCCGAGACGGGCGGGGGAGGAGATGAGGAAGCCTGATTAGATGGGCCGCTGGTCGGCCTGCGCCGACGCATCCAGCGCCAGATAGAGCGCCAGCAGATCAGCGTCCACACAGCAATGAGCCGATCTTGATTCGCGTTTTCATGGTGTGATTGAGGCTTCAGACGACGTTTTTCTCGGGATGCAATTCCTGTGTCGTAAAACGTTCATAGCGCAGGGGATCGATGTTCACTGTGGCGGCCCGGCCATCCAGAATCTCCTCGGCCATCAGTAACCCGCACACGGGCCCGTGCATGAACCCGTGGCCGCTGAAACCGGTGCACGTGTAGAAATTCTCCAGGGGCAGCTTGCCGATGATGGCCTGATGATCGGGGGTGACTTCGTAGAGCCCGGCCCATTGCGTGAGCAGTTGCGCCTGCTCCAGCAAGGGGAAGCGCTGGATGGCCTTTTCCAGATGGTGCAACGTCCAGTCCTGATCCACGTCCTCCCGCTCGCCGGGGGCCTCGTTGGGGTTGGACATGCCGGTGAGGATGCCGCCGCTTTCGTAATGGAAGTAGAGGCTCTGGGCGAAGTCGATGATGAAGGGCATGTCTCGGGGGATGCCCAGGGGCCGGGTGACCACGATCTGGCGGCGCACCGGCGCGACGGGCAGATCGAAATCCGCGGTGGCGGCGAGCTTGCCCGACCACGGGCCCGCGGTCAGCAGGGTGACGCCGGCCTCGATGCGCTGGCCGTCCGCGGTCTCCACGCCGATGATGCGGTCGCCTTCTCGCAGGATGCGGCGGACGGGCGTATTGGTGCGGATGTCCACACCTAGTCGCCGGGCTTGTTTCGCATAGCCATGGACTATCGAATTAGGGTCAGCCAAACCATCCCGATGATAATTCGTGCCGCCAATGATAACAGGCTCTGCATCCAGATTGACCAGGGGAGCCCGGCGGGCGATTTCATCCCGATCCAGAATTTCGGTTTCGATGCCCAGACTGCGCTGCAAGGCTGCATTCTTCCGAAAATCGGCCATCTGCTCCTCGGAGCTGAGGAGGAAGAGGTAGCCCACGAAATGCAGATCGATGTCCTGCTCCATTTCCTCGGGAAAACGCTCCATCATCTGGATGCTGAGGGTGGAGAGACGGATATTGACCTCGGTGGAGAACTGGTGGCGGATGCCGCCCGCGCATTTGCCGGTGGCTCCCTGACCCAGGAAGGGCTGTTTTTCCAGCAGCAGGATGCGCCCGGCCTTGCGTCGGGCCAGGTGGTAGGCGGCGCTGACGCCCATGACGCCGCCGCCGATGATGAGGATATCGGGGTTTCGATGCACTGCGTCCATGTTTGGGGAGTGTTGAGAGATGCTTGGCGATTATGGCAGGGTTTCGAGTTTTTGTTTGATGGTTTGTTTCATGCGCTTGCGATCATCGAGAGCGGGATCGGTCTCGGCCAATTGCAGAGCGCTTTCCAGGTGTTTGCGCGCCTCTCGATTTCGGCCCATGGATTTGTACATCACGCCTAGATTGTAAGCCACCGCCCGAAAGGCGTCGAGGCCTTGTTGCAGCAGCCGATTGACGTCGGTTTCCGGCGGCTGATAATCAGGGTTGGGGGCGCCGCAATAGGAGCAAACTTTGTCTCGCGGCGACACATACGCGCCGCAATGGCGACATTGGCTCATGTTCCTCTCCGAAAAAAGTTGGTGCTGATGTCCGCAGCGACGCCTTCGTGATCGCTGAGATGGCGGCCATCGGGAGTGGTTGCGGGCAGCGCCCAAACCCTCGCCGCCGATAGATCGCTGCTCAGAACAATGTGATCGACTGTGGGATGATTGGCTCCAGGAAGAAGGCCGGATGTAACAACTGTCAGGGAGTTAGCCTCGATGAGGGCGAGCAATTCTTTCGAAACGCGTTCAGGAATCCGGGCGGGCGGAATGCGCTGGTTGAAATCGCCGGTGAGGATGAGCGGCAAATCCGCAAACCGGGGGATGCGCGTCTTCAATCCCGCCAGATACCGCAGGTGATCCTCCCACACCGCCCGATTGCGGCGTCCAGTGCTGACATGGGCGTGTCGCCAGGGAATGCACACGCCGACAACGCGCACATCGCCCAACGGCGTTTCCGTCACACCCTCTACATAACGCCCGGACGGCATCTTCGCCTCCTCGGCCACGGTCGCCCGCCGCCAGGGGCGTTTGCTCCACAGCAGCACTTTTCTGCGCCCGGCCTTGATCGGATAACCGTAATCCGCCTGGGAGGTGATCAGATGACCGGAATCGGGCGGGAAGTTGGTGTAACCTTCGGTGATGCAAAGGATGTCCGGGGCCAGCGCTTCGATGGTTTGGCGCAAGATTTTCCCTCGCCGGGAGCGAAGCGTGGCCCATTCCACATTCCAGTTGACGAGACGAAGCGTTGGCGTGGTCATCAGATGGGGCGGATGGGCAGGCCTGCGGCCAGGAGATAGGCTTTGAGCTCGGGGATGCTGAGCTGGTCGTAGTGGAAGAGGCTGGCGGCCAGGGCTGCGTCCGCGCCGCCTGTGGTCAGGGCCTGCAGAAAATGCTCCGGTTTGCCCGCGCCGCCGCTGGCGATGACCGGCACATTCACCGCCGCGGTCACGGCCTGCAGCAGGGGGATGTCATAGCCGTTCTGCGCGCCGTCCCGATCCATGCTGGTGAGCAGGATTTCGCCCGCGCCCCGGGCCACCACCTCCCTCGCCCATTCGACGACATCCAGGCCCGTGGGCTTGCGCCCGCCATGCACCACCACCTCCCAGCGCTGCGGGCCTCGCTGTTTGGCGTCGATAGCCACAACCATGCACTGATTGCCGAACAGCGTCGCCCCTTGGCTGATGATGTCTGGGTTTTTCACGGCGGCCGAGTTGATGCTGACTTTATCTGCGCCCGCGGCCAGCATCTCATACATATCGTCCACCGTGCGCAGCCCCCCGCCCACGGTGAAGGGAATGAACGCCTGGTCCGCCACGGCCCGCACCACATCCAGCATGATGTTGCGGCGCTCGTGGGTGGCGGTGATGTCGAGGAAGACCAGTTCGTCCGCGCCCTGCGCGTCATACACCATGGCCTGCTCCACCGGGTCGCCCGCGTCGCGCAGCTCGACGAAGTTGACGCCCTTGACCACGCGGCCATCCTTGACGTCCAGGCAGGGGATAATGCGTTTGGCTAACATGAATCGATGAGGGCGGAGCGCGTTTTGCGGGGATGATGAGGGGTGGGAAAATCGGGGTCAACCTTAGCAAATATCACCCAGGATGTCAATCATGGTTTGCTATGATGATGCGCCGCGCCGGATGTGCGATTCGGCGAACTTTTCCTGCTCAATCCGCCCGGCATCGTTCCCCTGAAATCCAAAAGACCTGTTTCCTTACCCATCCAGGCCGCTGGACTTGGCCCCCACCCCGGCCCTCTCCCGCCAGTCGCTCCGCTTTTTGCAGGCGGAGAGGTCATCCCTCCCGCTTGCGGGGGGGAGCGAGGGGGGGCTGCCGCCGCAGAAGCCAGGCC
>JALWDV010000769.1 GCA_027036755.1 Anaerolineae bacterium | reverse complement strand
GGGTGGGGGCTAAAGGAGGCCGGGAGGGATGAAATCGCACTCTCGCCTCTTGTGGATTCTAAATTTTGAATTGCTGGACACCTTCGACAAAGGCTGACGAAACCGTTCGGACGAGTGAATAGAAAAGTATTTCGGAAAAGATGTTCTTATTCACCCCAATAATAGAACATTCGAGCCTATTTGTCAACCCCCAAATGCCGCGAAATTTTCCCCGACAGCAAAAAGGGCGCAACCGTCGTCGGCCGCGCCCTGCTCTTTACAGATTGATGCGCCGTTTGGCGTCAGGCAATCGTGATGGATTTGTCCAGATAAACGTCCTGGATGGCGTGCAGCAGCTTCACGCCTTCATCCATGGGCTTCTGGAAGGCCTTGCGGCCCGAGATCAGTCCCATGCCGCCAGCGCGCTTGTTGATCACCGCGGTGCGGACGGCCTGCGCCAGGTCGTTCTCGCCCGAAGCGCCGCCCGAGTTGATGAGGCCGACGCGGCCCATGTAGCAGTTGGCCACCTGCCACCGCACCAGATCGATGGGGTGCTCGCTGGTCAGCTTGCTGTAAACCAGGGGATTCGTGCGGCCAAAGCCGATGGCGGTGTAGCCGCTGTTATTGGTGGCCTGTTTCTGCTTGATGATGTCGGCCTCGATGGTCACGCCCAGATGATTGGCCTGGCCGGTGAGATCCGCGGAGGTGTGATAATCCACGCCATCCTTCTTGAAGGCGCTGTTGCGCAGATACGCCCACAGCACGGTGACCATGCCCAACTCGTGCGCCCGGGCGAAAGCCTCACTCACTTCGATGATCTGACGCCGCGATTCCTGCGAGCCGAAATAGATGGTGGCGCCCACCGCAATGGCGCCCATCTCAAAAGCCTGCTCCACCGAAGCGAACAGGGTTTGATCATACATGGGGGGATAGGTCAGCAGCTCGTTGTGGTTGATCTTGACCAGGAAGGGAATCTTGTGGGCGTATTTGCGGGCCACCGAGCCCAGCACGCCCAGAGTCGAAGCCACCGCGTTGCATCCGCCCTCGATGGCCAGCTTCACGATGTTTTCGGGATCCATGTAGATGGGGTTGGGCGCAAACGACGCGGCCGCCGAATGCTCGACGCCCTGATCCACCGGCAAAATGGACAGATAACCGGTGCCGCCCAGCCGACCATGATTGAGGATGGTTTGCATGTTGCGCAGCACCGCGGGCGAGCGATCTGTGGGGGCCAGCAGCCGATCCACATAATCGGGCCCGGGCAGGTGGATCATCTCTTTGGGAATGCCGGTGCAAGTGTGGGTCAACAGGCTCTCCGCCTCATCGCCCAACAGATCGATAATCATTTCATGGCTCATTTTATGAAACTCCTTTGAAGAAAAGACGCATTTGAAGGTAAGTGCTAACGCACCTCGGAAACCACAAAGGGCACTAAGGCACTAAGAACACGAAGAAAAAATGTATAAATTTACCTTTGTGCCTTTGTGTCTTAGTGTTCTTAGTGGTTTTCCGGTGACGACCTTAGTAGTTACATTTGAAGACAGTTTGATTTGCAACGTATGGTTTAAGTTTATCATTTTTCTCCCGCTTTTCATAACCCATTCCCCCGCCATTCACGTTCAGATCAGGCCCCGGGCCCGGAGCAGGCTCAGCCAGACGCTGCCGTGAGAAACGTAATCAGATCATCCATCCACTCCGCGAGCAGGCTGGTGGAAAGGCCCTTGAACGAAAGATGCCGATAGCGCAATGTGAGCGCGCCGTCGGCCAGGATGAGATTGCGCACGCCCGGCGCCTCGGGAGCCAGCAGCCTGCGCAGGGCGGCGCGCGCCTCGGGCTGCGCCAGCAACACGCCCGCCATCTCCGGCTCATCGGCATAGATGGCCATCTCCTCGAAATCGGGCCCGGACGCGGCCAGGGGCTGACCAAACCGGGCTTCGTCGAACTGAAAACGGAAGCGCGCCATGCCCACCGCCAGCCGAAAGCGCGTCGGGCCAGTCGCCGCGAGCTCCAGATGATAGGTCGGGCGTTGCGGCGCGCCCGAGATAGCGTAGGCTACTCGCATCTCATGCCCCCGATAAACGCCCACATAAAGCCCCTTTTGCTCTTCGCGTCGCTGCAACGAAAACCCCAGCGGCGTCAACAAGTCATCCAGCCGCTGACGAATGGCCGCATCGCCGCCACGGATTTTGTTCAGCACAGCGCGGGAGATCGCCGCCCCGGCCGCCAGGAAAATCCCCAGCCCCACCCAGGGACGCAGAGAGCCGGGCAGAGGCAGAAGCGCCACCACAAACAGCGTGGTCGCAGCCACGGTGATCAAGGCCGTCAGCAAAGCCAAAATCGTCACCAGCCGCGCCATCCAGCCG
This sequence comes from Anaerolineae bacterium, assembly GCA_027036755.1. Lineage (GTDB taxonomy): Bacteria > Chloroflexota > Anaerolineae > J102 > J102 > M2005. Next base: position 4,457 of record JALWDV010000769.1, on the reverse strand, counting down.
GTCGGGCCTGAAGAAGATGTTGGAGCCATAACCGTCGTCCCGTCGTCCCTCAGGACAGCGAATCCAGAAAAGCCCTGATCTTCCTGTCCGCGCCCTCGGCGATGCAAGGCCCGTGGCCGAAGCAAGCCGCCTCGAAAGAGAGTTTTCGCAACCTCGCCAGACTCTCGGCGGCCTGCCCCTCATCGAGGGTGAAGAGCCGCGGCGGCAGCGAAAGCCGGTTGTGGCGATTGATGACCGCGTCGCCAGCGAGAAGAAGCCCATCCTGCTTGTGATAAAGCCCGATGTGCCCGGGGCTGTGACCGGGCAAATACACCACGGTGAATCCCTCCGGCGTCTTCTCCTTATCCAGCAAAAGCTCCTGCACTTCATCGACGAAGGGTTTGTAAAGGCTGGCGATGGCGCGATTGCCAAGCTCCGCAAATCTTCCGGTAAGGGATCGTCGCACCGGCAAGGGTCTCTCGCCCGTGATAAAATCCGCCTCCGCGGCATGGCAGGCGATGACTGCATCCGAAAGTTCGGTCAATCCCTTGAGCCCGCCAATGTGATCCAGATCGGCGTGGGTGATGATGATCCGCTGCAGATCGGCGGGCTGCACGCCAAGCCCGTTGAGCTCATCCAGCAGCTTGTTGTAGGTCCAGGGATACCCTGTGTCGATGAGCGTGGGCCCGCCATATCCCAGCCACAAGAAGGCGTTGACGTTGCCCAACTCAATACGAACCAGATGAGGATTGACCGTTTCCATACCGCTCCTTGTCTTTGATTTCTTTCACGATCCTGACGCCCGCGCTGGCCCCAATGCGGGTGGCGCCAGCCTCGATCATGGCCCGGGCGTCCTGGGCGCTGCGAATGCCGCCCGACGCCTTGACGCCCATATCCGAGCCCACCACCCGACGCATCAGCGCCACGTCCTCGGCTGTTGCGCCCTTGCTGGCGAAGCCGGTGCTGGTCTTGACGAAATCAGCGCCCGCGGCCTTGGCGATGACGCAGGCTTCCACCTTTTCCTCATCGGTCAGAAGCGCGGTCTCGATGATGACCTTGACGGTGCGCCCCTGGGCCGCGGCCACCACCCCGGCGATATCCTGCTCCACCAGACGAAAATGCTTGCTCTTGAGCGCACCGATGTTGATAACCATATCGAACTCCGAAGCGCCCGCCTCCAGGGTCCGCTGCGTCTCATACGCCTTGACCTCGGGCAGGGTCGCGCCCAGAGGAAAGCCGATGACCGTGGCCACCATGGGCTTCGCGCCCGCCAGCAAATGGGCCGCCAGCGGAACCCAGGTGGGATTGACGCACACCGACGCGAAGCCGAACTCCACAGCCTCGGCGCACAATTGCCGAATCTGCTGCTCGGTGGCCTCGGGCTTGAGCAGGGTGTGATCGATGTAACCTGCGATGTCAGTGGGGATGTGATCCACGCCCAGTTTGGAACTGAGACGGCTGGCCCCCAGCGCGATCATATCTCGGGCCACATCGGGATGATGCACGACGCAGTGCCCATCGCAAACCCGACCGCACACCGTGCAAAAATGCTGGTCAGGCTGTTGCGAGATGACAGAGATGACTTCTCTTGTAATGAGGGTGGTCAGGCGTTCGATGTCGTATTGCGTTGCCACTGACATGCTCCTTAGCAATTTGCTTTGCTGAAACGTTGCTCGATAGCGGTGATTTTTGCCACGCGTCGGGCGTGACGACCGCCGCCCCAGGGCGTCTCGAGCCAGGTTTTGACGATTTCCCTGGCCTGGTCCAGGTCGATCATGCCCGCGCCCAGGGTGAGAACGTTGGCGTGATTGTGCTCGCGGGCATTGCGGGCCGTGGCCGCATCATAGCACATGCTGGCCCGCACGCCGGGCAGCTTGTTGGCCGCCATGGCCGATCCAATGCCCGCGCCATCGATGATGATGGCCGCGTCCGCCTTGCCCTGCATGACCATGCTGGCCGCGGAAAAAGCGAAATCAGGATAATCCACACTCTCGCTGCTATCCGTCCCCAAATCCATCACCCGGAGTCCCAGCGATTGCAGCCAGGGGATGAGCTGCTGTTTCAGCTCGAAGCCGCCATGATCCGCGGCGATGGCGATGGCGCCGGGAGCGGCTTCCGGGGCGGACGGGGCGTCAGTCTTCGCTGCGGGCAACGCCTCCTCATTCAACACATCCAGCAAGATGCGCCGCACCAGGGCGCGAACTTCCTGTTCGTCCGGGATCACGGTTCTGGCTCCATATCGGGATGTTGCAGGAATTGAAAATGATCGAAGGGGTAATAAATCAGCCAGGCTTTGCCGATGATGAAATGCTTTTGCAACGGCCCCCAACTGCGCGAATCGCTGGAGCCGCTGCGGTTGTCGCCCATCACAAAATACTCATCTTCACCCAGCGTGACCGGCGCAATAGTGTCGCTGCTCTTGTTTTGGACGTAATCTTCAGACGGCAAAGGCTTGCCGTCGATGAAAACCTGCCCATTCTGCACAGCGATGGTCTCGCCCGGCAGGCCGATGATGCGTTTGACGAAATCCCGCTCCGGGCCATAAGGATATTGAAAGACGATGATGTCCCCTCGGGCGGGCTCTCCCAAAAAATAACTCAGGCGACTGACGATGAGCCGATCTCCCTGCATCAGGGTCGGGAACATGCTGCTGCCTTCGACGACGAAGTTCTGGAAGATGAAGGTGCGGAAGAAGACGATGAGCAGGCCAGCCAGCACCAGCGTTTGCAGCGTCTCCCAGATGACGCTGCTCACAGAACTCTTTTGGGAGCGGGCGACTGGAGCGGGCGCCACGAGCTCGACGGGAGCCACGGGCTCGGCGGGCTCAATGAGCTCGGCAGGAGCCGGAAATGGCTCGGGAACAGCGTCCGCCGCGTTTGCAGGCGGCAATGCCGGGGAGGATGGGGGATCGGTGTAGTGTGAATCGGGCACGAAATTTCCTCTATCCGATAGCGGAATTGATTGGCATTATAGCACCTTTTGTCGGGCCGGAGCAAAGGGTTTTCGACCACGCGACGGCCTGCCAGAACAAAAAAGACCTCCGGGGAGGAAACGCCCGCGAAGGTCGCAGCGATTGACTCTATAGAAAAAACGGCATGGTTCAGATCGTCCTTTCATCAGCTTTACAATTTCAATAGGGTCAACGCCTGGCAAAGCACATCAAACGTAAAGCGTCAAACGTCAAAACGTGGCGAAACAGGCTCTTTTTGACGTTTGACGGATGACGTTTGACGGAGAAATTGTAAAGATGGTTTTACTGCAAATGAACCCTGCCGAAAAAACCTTCAACACAGAGGCACAGAGCGCACGGAGGAAGAAAAGGGTGAGATTTGGAGATGAATTTCTCTGTGAACTGCCACTATTTTCTCCATGTCCTCCGTGTCTCCGTGGTGAAATGAGCTTTTTGCAGCGGAGTCATCGATTGACGCCGGAAAAATCGGCGGGGTGTGTCCAAAATGAGTTGGGAAGTTAAAATAATCAATTCATTGGATGGGCGCTTAGCGCCCGCCGCCAGCGCCGGGGGATAAAGTCCCCCGGCTAGAAACAGCGCCCCTGAGGGGCTAGCCGGATTTATCCGGCGCTGTTCTGTAGCCCCGCGACTTCATCGCCGGGCGGACGTGGCGAACGCCACGATGACCGATTTGTTTGTGACCATTCATCACTCGCCCTGTGCAATAATTGCTCCAACGAAATTGGATACACCCCAATCGGCGTCGATAACGGGATCAGGCCAGTTCTCGCCCGAAGGGCGCCAGGGCCAGAGGAATAAGCTTGAAATGCTGTTTGGCGAAAGGAATGCCAATGATGGTGATGGCCAGGATAACGCCCGAAACCAGGTGCACCAGAGCGATCTCCCAGCCAAAGAGGATAATCCAGATGACGTTGAAGATGATGATCGGAAGCGACCCCGCGTTTTCGGTGGCGACGACGCTTTTGCCAAAGGGAGCCAGATTGGCCACGCCGATCTTGATGGACTGGATGCCGAAGGGAATGCCAATGATGGTGAGCATCAGGCCGAGACCGCCGAAAATGTAGCCCAGGCTGGCCAGAAAGCCGCCGAAAACGAGCCAGATGATATTGCCTAAACAGGTCATAATCGATTCGCTGCTCCTTGAGTTTGGATGGATGTTTGTCAATATCCGATACGCATGATGCCGGGCCAGGGTTTCTTCCTGGAGGCGGAACGCGGATGGATTGCAGCTATCGTCGCAGCAGATCTGGGATCAACTGGATTTCCGCCTTCGGCAATCCGCGACCCGCCGCAGATGATCAATTTTTTCAGGAAGCTGACCGGCGTTTGTCATGTCTTTCTCATCTTTGTGTGCTACAATGAAATCCAGAAACAGCAGTCACGGGATTTTCTCAAGGGAACTCTGTCTTTCACTCATGTAACCACCTTGACAATGTCACATTACGTCATTCATCAAGGTCAAATTTAGAATCCGCAAGCGAAAAGGAGGCGATTTACCCCTCCGGCC
>JALWDV010000768.1 GCA_027036755.1 Anaerolineae bacterium | reverse complement strand
CCGATCGCGGACTGGTGGGGCGCATCTTCCATGTCTATTCCCGCTCCAGCGACATCATGCTCATCACCGATCCTCGCAGCTCGGTCAATGTGATGACCCAGGGATCGCGAGCGCCCGGCATTCTGCGCGGCCGGGTGGGGCAATTGCCCGTCATGGAACTGATCCCGCCCGAGATCGAGATTTCGGTGGGCGACATCATCATCACCTCGGGCCTGGGCGGGCATTTTCCAAAAGGGCTGGTGGCGGGCCAAATCGTCGATGTGGAGAAGAACGACAACCTCATGTTCCAGACCGCGGTCATCCAGCCCACCGTCGATTTCGACCGCATGGAACTGGTGCTCGTCATCACCAGCTTCCCCATCGAAATGGAATCACAGCCCGAGACCGAACCAACCCTCGCGCCCCAAACGCCTTCGCAATAGCAACCATTCCGCCACGGGTAACTGCCAAGGTCGTTTTCGATTGAATTAACCTGACAGGTTCCTTCGGCAGCGATTTATCGCCTTGCACGTTTTGTTGCTGGCTGAAAACCACACATCCCACCGCCAAGGTGACGAGAACCTGTCAGGTTTGAGTAAAAAAAGACAATCAACTGGCATACGTTAGTAGTTATCGCCACGACGAGAAAACGCCCGCCGAAGCAATGGCGGCCTTTTGTAATGTTCCGCATTTTCATCTTCATCCTCCTCGCCCTGATCCTGGTCGCGTTTCAGTCCTCGGTCCTGAATTCACTGACTCTGGCTGGCGGGCATCTGGATATCATCATTATCTCGCTCATCATGCTCACGCTCTACGGCAGCTTTGATCTGGCGGTGCTGGCCAGCGTCATCGCGGCCCCGCTGCTGGATGCGCTCTCGGGCCTGCCGCTGGGCGTTTCCATCATCCCGCTGGTCAGCGTCGTGCTGCTGACCCATTGGGGCGGCAAAACCATCTTCGGGACGCGGCTGGGCTGGCCCGTGGTCGTCATTCTGCTGGGCGCGCTGTTGGCGGGGTTGATCACCCTGGCCGAGCTGGCGCTGCTGGGCTGGGACATGCCCTGGAATGATCTCATCCTGCGCTCCCTGCTCCCCTCCGCCCTGCTGAACGCCATCGCCGGATTGGCCATCTATCTGCCCATCGTCATCTTCAGCGAGCGACGGGAAACGCATCTGTAATGACAACCCAACGCCACGCCTTCTCCTCGCGGATGTGGACGCTCCGCATCATCACGGTGATCATCTTCCTGATTCTCATCGGGCAGTTGGTGCGTCTGCAATTCCTGCAAGGAGGGGGATTCCAGAAAGAAGCCGTGGTCAACCGCGTGCGCATCATCCGCGAAAAAGCCCCGCGCGGCGTCATCTACGACCGGGATGGCCGCATCCTCGCCCGCAACACCGCGTCCTACGCCATCGCCATCATCCCGGCCGAGCTGCCAGATGATCCCGACTACGAGATATCCGAACAAAAGCGCCGGGTCATCTACCAGGCGGTTTACGACATCATCCACGAAAAGCTGGCCCGGCATCAGGTCATCCCCAAAGATCCGACGCCCACGCCCGATCTCACCGAGACGCACCTCATCCTGGAGGTGAGCCAACCGCCCGAGCCGACCGTTCTCACTGTGGACGAAATGGCCGATCTGGTCGCACAGCGGGAGCTGGGCAGCGCGTTTCTGCCCGTCATCGTTGCGAAAAACCTGCCCCGAGAAGTGGCCTTGCAGGTGCAGGAAGAAACCTATCGACTGCCGGGCGTGCAAATGCAATTGATAAGCCGCCGCGAATATCCCTCGGGGCTCTACACCTCGCACATCGTCGGCTACATGGGGCCCATCCCCGAAGAAGAGGAAAAGGCTTACGCCAAAAAGGGCTACGCGCCCGACGCCTGGGTGGGCTGGAGCGATCTCGAATATCAGTATGAGGAGGAGCTGCATGGTCAGCCGGGCGTGCGCGTCATCGAGGTGGACGTGAAAGGTCGGGAGAAGAACGTGGTGGGCGAGCCCACCGAGCCCCAGCCCGGTCACAACCTCATCCTCAGCCTGGACCTGGAATTGCAAAAGATCATGTTCGACGCCCTGACCGCGGGCGTGAATCCCAAACGCTCCAACAGCGCCGCGGCCGTGGCCATCGATCCGCGCACCGGCTACGTGCTGGGCATGGTCAGCCTGCCCACCTACGATAACAACATCTTCGCCGATGGCGTCACGCCCGACGAATACAAGGCCCTTTCCGAAGC
>JALWDV010000767.1 GCA_027036755.1 Anaerolineae bacterium | reverse complement strand
TCGCCGGGCTACAAAACAGCGCCGGATAAATCCGGCTAGCCCCGCAGGGGCGCTGTTTCTAGCCGGGGGACTTCATCCCCCGGCGCTGGCGGCGTTGCTGTTTCTTCAACCGAAATAGGACGCACCCATTTGAAATTGCTGGACGTGTTTGGAGGGAATTTGACATTGTCCAACTATACACGTCCCCTCTCATAGCAAGGCAAAAAACACTAAGGACACTAAGGCACAAAGGGAAAATAAAAAATTTTCTTCGTGTCTTTGTGACTTTGTGCCTTAGTGGTAAAAACGTCTTGCAGAGGGAGCTGTATAGTTACTCCTGAAAAGCGATTCCATTTTACCACACCCCCCACATCCCATGGACATCTCATCCTTTCTCGCCGCGGCCCGCAAAAAAGGCTGGCTGGCGACCATCGACAGGCCCGTCGATCCCGATCTCGAACTGGCTGCGGTCGCCTACGCCCTGGATGGCCGCCCCGCATTGTTCACCAACATCATCGGACATCCGGGCTGGCGCGTGGTCACGGGCCTGGCCTCGGCCCGGCGTCATTTCGCCCTGAGTCTGAACTGCGAGCCGGATCAGCTCATCTTTCGCCTGGCCGACGCCTTCGCCAACCCCCGGCCCGCGCCCCTGGTCGAATCGGCCCCCTGGCAGGAGATCATCCACCGGCCCGGAAACCTCGACGACCTGCCCATCCTCAAACACCTGCCCGACGACGCCGGACGTTACGTCACCGCGGGCGTGCTCATCACCCGCGACCCCGAGACGGGCCTCAACGCCTCCTACCATCGCCTGCTGCAACTGGATAACCGCCGCTTCGCCGCCCGGCTGGTGGAGAACCGGGGAACCCACGCCGCCTGGATGAAGGGCAAAGGCGATCTGCCGGTGGCCATCGCCATCGGCCTGCCCCTGCACATCCTGCTAGCCGCCAGCATGTCGCCCGCGCCTGGCGTCTTCGAGATGAACATCGCCCAGGCCCTGGCGCCCGCGCCCCTCGCCCGGTGCATCACCAACGACCTTCTGGTTCCGGCGGATGCGGAGCTGGTGCTGGAAGGGCGTCTCACCCATCAGCTAACCGCCGAAGGCCCCTTCGTCGATCTCACCGAGACCAGCGACATCGTGCGTCAGCAGCCCATCATCGAGATCGACGCCATCGCCCACCGGCGGCGCCCCATCTATCATGGCCTGCTGCCCGGCCAGTTGGAGCACAAACTGCTCATGGGCATGCCCAAAGAGCCGGGCATCTACGCTGCAGTGAAAGAAGTGGCCGACGTGAAAAACGTTCACATCACGCCGGGCGGGGCCTCGTGGCTTCATTCTGTGGTGCAAATCCGCAAGCGCCGTCCTGATGACGGTCGCCGGGCCGCGGAGGCCGCGTTCCGCGGGCATGGCTCGCTGAAACACGTGGTCGTGGTGGATGAAGACATCGACATCTTCGATCCCAACGACGTGGAGTGGGCCATCGCCACCCGGGTGCAGGCGACCCGGGATGTGATGATCTTCCCGGATCAGCCTTCCAGCTCGCTGGACCCGTCCGCCCGGCACATCCCGGGCCAGAAGTCGCGTAGCGACAAGGCCGCCGTAGACGCCACCATCCCCTGGGAGGCGCCCGACGGGCCAGCTCATGCCCAGGGCTTCCGCCGCGTCGCCTTCCCGCTGGTCGATCTGGACGATTATCTGGGCTGACGCCGCCCGGAACGTCACGCCCGGGCGAACGGGCGGGTTCGGTAATGCGTGAGGTCGTCACGCATCACGAATCGCGCATTACGGCCCTCCTACGTCATTTCGAGGGAGCGCAGCGACCGAGAAATCCCCTTGCAATCGAGAAGGGAACTGGAGGACGATTGCTTTATTTCATCACATTTGTTATATTGGAGATGTGATTACGATCACCCTGTGGAGGAAATGCCCATGCTCACAATACAAAATCTGAACATCCAATACGTAACCGATGAAGAGGGGCAAAAGCAGGCGGTTATCATGTCCATTGAACAATTCAATCAACTACTCGAAGACATCCATGATCTAGCCGTCATTGCTGAACGTAGGGAAGAACCTACAATTTCCCATCAGGAAGTGTATGAGATAGTGAAATCTGATGGCGTCTTATCAGATTGAATGGAAACGTTCGGCGCTGAAGGAATTCCGGCGGTTGCCTTCGTCTGTCCAACGGAAAATTTTGTCCCCGGGCTAGAAACAACGCCCCTTCGGGACTA
>JALWDV010000766.1 GCA_027036755.1 Anaerolineae bacterium | reverse complement strand
CGGAACCACTGGGTGTTGACATTGGCCACGATAGCCTTGTCGGACGTGATCTTGACCGAACCGCCCCAGTTGTTGCCGAGATCATTGAAGAAGGTGCGATCGCCGTTGTAGCCGGAGCGCATGTTCAGAGCGGCGGACGAATAGGCGGGAATGGTGATGTCGACGGTTTTGCTGGGATCGGAGGGATTGCGGGGAACGTAGTTCAGGGTGACGTGGGCGTCCGAGCCTTCCAGGTTCTGGACGTTCAGCGCCGAGAGCAGAGACCACTTGCCGGAGGCGGAGACATGGCGATAGTGACTGGGAACCACCAGGGTGGTGGCGCCGCTGAGTCCGGCGCAGTTGGGGGCGTTGTAGGTGGCGGAGCGTCCAACCTGATTGATGACGCCGACGCCGGCCACGGTCTGGCCATTGGTGACCTCGACGATGGCGGAGCCGCCCCAGCCGTTGGGGAAGTTGGGAACAGCGCCGCCCGGGTTGCGCAGATCATAGGTATGCTGAGCGCCGGTGGGGATGGTGTCGGTGTACTGACCGCCGTTGGAGCCGTCGCGCTTGAAGTAGGTGATCTTGATCTCGGCCGGAGCGGTGCCGGTGTTCTGCACGGCGAAGGATGCCACGATGTTGGGGGCGTTCTTGAAGAGGCTGGGGAAGCAGATGCGGCTTGATCCAGCGGAGACGCCCGAGTAGTAGGCCATCTGATAGCCATCGCCAGGCCCGCCGGTCCACTTGGTGGCGACCACGGAGGCTAGCGGCTGGTTGGAGGAGACCACGCCCGCGCCCACGAAGTTTTGCGGGAGCTGGACGCTGTCGGGGTCGATGGCGATGGAGCCGTTGGCGGGGATGTTGCGCTGCGGGCCCTGGTGCATGCCGCCCGAGGTGTCGTAATAGGTGATCTGAGCCGTGGCGGCCTCTTCGGTCTTGTTGGCCAGTTCGGTGTAGGTGCTGCCTGTGCCCGGATCGGGGAAGCTCTGAGCCGCCACCGGCATGGCGACCAGCGCCAGCAACAGGACAAAGACAATGAACAGGGTAATGCGTCGTTTGGACATGACAAATTTCTCCTACGAGTGAAGTGTTGGAAAAACGTTCGTTATTTTTTGGCAAGAAGCAAGCCTAGGTTCACTCCCAGTTTAGCAGCCCGAAGGCGAAATTTCAATAACCATTGTGGCGTATTTTTGCGATTTCATCCGCCGAAACGCTCGAATCGAGACTAATACTATCGGGTTAGTTCGCCTTTTCCAGCCGATTTCTGGCCGGATCCAGGGTGACGGTGACGCCGGAGGGCCAATCGGCGGCGCGAGCGTCCCCTGCCAGCGCAGGCAGGTCGCCCGCCCGGGCCACCGCCGCGATCCAGCTCAGCAGATGGCCATTGGGGGCGATGACTCCTTCCGCCATCATTAATGCGCGATGCCAGGCGGGCGTCCATCTCTCGGCCAGGGCGATGTAGCCGGAGGGGATGTCCGTGGCGTTTGGGCTGTGGAGGACGAGCAATCTCCCCTGGGTTTTGTCGCCCGCGACGCCCAGGGGGCGCGAAGCGTTGGCCGCCGCGACTGGCTGGCGGCTGGCTTGCCGCCGTTGGGCGATGAGGGGCGCAACGTGATCGCGGCTGTGCCATTCGCCGGTCATCATCTGCTTGATCTCCTCGATCTCGAGCAGGAAAACCTCATGGCGATGCGCCAGGCGACCGTCGCTCATGCCTTCGGCGGCCGCGGCCTGGGCCCAGTGGCGGGCCGCAGCCAGCACATGCGCCAGCGCATCCCGGGCCTTGGCGTGGATGACCAGCGTGGCTTGCGTTAGTTGCACCATCTTCTTCAATTCCGGGCGCCCCAGAAAACCCGCTCTGCCGAAAGCGATTTGCATGGCCGTCTCCCGCCGTCCTTGCGCCCGGGAGATGTCCCACATCATGGGCCCGGGCGGGGCCTTCGTCCCCACCAGTTCCTCGGCCATCTCCGCCATCCGGGGCAGGGCGATTTCGCAGGGCTCGACCACGCCCATGTGACCGAAAGACGCACGCAGTTTATCCGGCGCAACGCCTGCCGAGAGCGCCTCCATCAACTGGCTGTCGGGCGTTTCCAGGCCGGCAGTCAGACCCAGGCGCAAGGCGTGGGCCTCGGCTGCATTCTTCTCGAATTTGGCGATGAGGTCGCCCAGGCGGGCGTAGCTTCCCGCGGCGGCTATTGCGCTCAGGTTGATCCAGCTCAGGGCTTCGGTGACCATGGGCTCGATCTCTTCCATCACCTGCAAGAGCTGGGCCTGGCTCCATTCCGATGCAAAGACCCATTCCGACCAGCGCTTCATGCGCTCGTAGGCCCGGGGGAAATCCTGCGCCAGGGATTGCGCGGCCTTGACGCCCCGGCCCGCCTTGCCTCGCCCCAGCTCACGCGGTGAATCTGCTCCCAGCAGCAGCGCCGCGTCCAGCGGATTCGTCCCCCACAGCGCGGTGGTCAGCCCGGCGAGCAGGGCGTTCATGGCTCCGGGGTTGGCCGCGTTGACGCCCGCAGGGATTTCGACGCCCAATTGGCGGGTGGCGCGGGCGAATGAGGCGGTGAGGGCTGGCGTCAGAATGCTTGCGCTGAGGGGCGTGAGATTTTGTGGGATATTCATGGATGATTGCTTTGAAAATAGAATGATTGCTGGTTGCTGAAGGTTGGCAAAGCCCACGTCGGGCGAGTCTGCAACGGGCGTGATGCGTAATGCGTGAGGTCGTCACGAATCACGAATCACGCATTACGTCTCTCCTACGTCATTTCGAGGGAGCGCAGCGACCGAGAAATCCCCTTGCTAACGAGGAGATTTCTCCTCCCTACGGTCGTCGAAATGACGTAACAAGGGAGTTTCACCGGTATCGGCGCAGGTGCGCCCGCCGTGCGGATTTTAGCAGAAAAAATGTAACTGCTAACGTACTCGACTTTAAGCCTCAAAAAGCCACGAAGGCTCGAAGTTTTTCGAAGGCGCGAAGGGAAAAATAAAGAAAACACTTCGTGCCTTCGTTATCCTTCGTGTCTTCGTGGCAAAAAGTGGTGATGAGACCTTAGTAGGCGCTTATGGATGGGAATTTTCTTGACGAGATCGACGTTGCTCCTGCAACATCCACCAGTATTTTTTCTGTTCGTAGCGGGCCATGATCAGGCTGAGACGCAGCCCGTGCAGCCCATCTTTGTAGCCTCGCCAGGTCACAAATCTGCGCCAGAATTCCTGGCCCGGGCGGGTGATGAGATGCCGGGGATGGGCGCGGACGCCCTCTTGCAGCAGGGTGCTGGCTCCGTAGCGGGTGTAGCGCTCCTGCTTGGCGTGAAATTGCTCCCAGCTTTCGTAGTTGTAATGGATCAGGTGTTCTTCGAGATAGTCTTCCTGGCCGTCGATGATGGCCAGTTCGTGCACTTCCCGGGCCTCGTCGTAGTGGGCCCGTCCCCGGATCATCAGGCGCAATTGATGGTCGGGATACCACCCCGCGCCTTTCATCACCCGGCCCACGATGTAGTTGTAGCGGGGAATCCACCAGCCCGCCACCCGGTCTTGCTGGATGACGCGCCGCACTTCCGCGGCCAGCTCGGGCGTCACCCGCTCATCCGCGTCCACGAACAGCACCCAGTCCGCATCCAGATGGGCCAGCGCGAAATTACGGGCCTGGGAGAAGTTGATGAAGGGGGTGGGGATGAGCTGTGCGCCCGCGGCCCGGGCCGCGTCCTGAGTCCCATCCGAACTGTTTGTATCGAACACCACGACAGCATCGGCGAAAGCGCAGCTTTGCACGCAATCGCCAATGTGATTGACGACGTCTTTGGCCAGAATGGCGCAGGCTAATGTGGGCATGAGGGCGTTAGATGTTATGGCCGGTGATAATCATCGCATCCTCGGTGATGACGATGTCTTCGACGTAGAAATCATCGGAGACCATGGCCAGTTGATCGAGGTGCGGCGCGATCATGGCTTCGATTTGCTTGCGCAAAAAGCCCGTGGCCCGGTCGCCGTTGACGTAAATTTCCTTGACGCGCACTTCCGCCTTGCCATTCACTGGCTCGACCGCGGCCAGAACGCCGATGTTGACCTTGAAGAAGCCCATGACGGTGTCGCCCGAGACATACATTTCGCCCGGTCTGAAATCGACTTTGGGGTTGTCGATCTTCACATCCTGTTGCGCGGCCAATCCTTTCTTCGCCATCTTGTTGGTCTCGGCCTCGGTGATCACCAGCCTCAGCGTGGCGGGGGTGGCGGTAGGTTTGGAACGGACGGGCGTTTTGGCTGCGCTGCTGGCGAGGGGCGTGGGCGTGTTGGCGCGCGTGGCCGTTGGCCGGGCGGTGCGCCGCGGCGTGGGCGTGGCCGTCGACGTGCTGGTGCGCGTGGCCGTTGGCGTGCTGGTGGGCGTGGCCGTGGGGTCGGGCGTGGGGGTGTCGGTTGCGGGCCGTTGAGCGACTAACGTGGGCGTGGGCGATTTTTGCAGAAGTTCGCAGCCGCTGAGGACGCCCGCTATCAGAACCAGCGCAAGGCCGATGGTCAGGGAAATGGCTGAGGGGGTGCGATTCATGTCGTCCGGTGAAGATGAGGCTGGGGGAGCGGGCGCGCCGCGGGCGTTTGCCCACGGCAGCCTGGTTACATCAAAAGTTTCCTTTGAGCTCTTCCTTGATGGATGAAGATAGCCGTTCGCCCGTCAGCCGCAGATATTCGACCGCCAGCATGTTCTCCAGGGCCTGGCGCTCCGCGTAGGTGACCAGCGCCAGCTCGTGGGCCCGAATGAGCACGTAGGGATAATCCGTGCCCTCGCAATCCCGATAGATGGCCCGATGCACCCGGTCCAGCATCCCCGGCTGCTCCGCCGCCCACCTGGGGATGTCGACACGGGCGATGCGGGGCGCGGTTTCATCCCGAGCGACGTTGAGATAGAAGAAGCAGATTTCCTGTCCCTCGTGGGCGAAGGTCTTGTTCACTTGGGCGGTGCTGCTGAAGAGCGCGGTGCGCTGGTTGGGGCGCAGATCGTTGAAGAGGGTGGCGTCGGTCAGCGCCCGATAGCGCGAGGCCCGCACGCTCTCCTTGGTGATCTCGCCGGGCGCCATTTGCGCCACGTGCAGCAACCGCAGCACGTTGGCCGAGCGGGGTCGGGCCACGTAACCGATGGGGATGGCTCGGCTTTCCTGGATGCTCTGGAGTTGCTGGAGATAGGCCCGCACCCGTTCCCGGGCGGCTTTTTCTCCGGCCGCGCTCTTCTCCTCCTCGCTGATCCAGATGAGCAAGGGGCCGTCGGTCATGGCCAGGATGAGGTGCGCCAGATCGCCGCCCCAATGACGCCGCTCCTCCCCGGCCCAATGCGCCAGCTCCCGCATCTCTTCTGATTCCCGCAGGCCGTTGACGATCTGGGCGTTGAGCAGATTCAGGTTGTCGTCATAAAGATCGTCTTCGGTGAAGAACACCTGGGGCCGGGTGCTCACCAGGGGCGCTTCGCCCGAGCCCTGCCGCAGCAGGATGACGCCGGTGTTGATGAGATAGTAGAGGGCCGGACCGTGCCGGTTGGGGTAGATTTGCGAGCCGTCCACGCCGATGAGGCTGGCGTCCTCGGCCTCGGGCGGGGGCGTGAAGCGGGCGTTGAGGGAATCGCCGCAGGGGCGGGCCCCGCGCCAGGTGGGGTCCACGTCCTGCGCCCGGGCGATTTTGTCGAGCAGGGCGTCGTCCACCGCGTCGAAGTCTTCGAGGGCCTGTCGGGCCTTGTTCACCAGGTCGCGATAGCGGGCCTGTCGCCGGGCGATTTCCTGGCTCATGGCGCTGACCTGATCCATGACTTTGCTGAGTTCGAGCATGGGGGGGATTATATCACACCGGGAGGAAAAGTTCCTCTGCGAGAGATAAAATTGCCAAAGTCGCGAGAATGGGTTATGCTACATTTTGTTAGATTTCATCATTTTTGCTATGTTTTTTGGAGGTTTCATGTCGCACGAATTTGCAAATGCGTTCCTGCCCGCGCTTTCATCCACCATCAGTTTCATCTTCGCCTTTTTCGTCCTCCGCCGCTGGCGGTTCGGTCGTCGCACCTATTCTCTTTTCTGGGGCATAGGCATGTTGTTTTACGCCATCGGCGGAGCCATGGAAGCTCTTTACGGCTTTTTCGGTTGGCATCCCCTGGTTTTTCGCCTGTGGTATCTGTTTGGCGCTATCCTGGTGGCGGCCTGGCTGGGGCAGGGCACCGTGTTCTTGCTGGTGCGCAAGCGCTGGGCCTATTGGCTGTTCTACATCCTGCTGGCCGCGTCCATTTACGCCGCGTATAAGGTTTTCATTGCCGAGCTTGATCCTGCACTTATGATCAGCGGCGAGCTGAGCGGGCATGCCATCGTGACCCCGGGCGTGCGCATTCTCACCCCCTTCTTCAATCTCTATGGCGTCATCACCCTGGTTGGCGGCGCTATCTACTCCGCCTGGATATTCTGGCGCAAGCGGGTGTTGATCCACCGGGTGGTGGGCAACATCTTCATCGCTGTGGGCGCGCTCATGCCCGCGTTCGGCGGCGGCCTCCAGCGCTTCGGCGTTCCCTACATCCTCTATCTCAGCGAGTTGCTGGGGGCCGTCCTGATGTTCATCGGTTTTCTGTACGCCACTCAGGCTATCGCCTACGGGCTGCACGCGTCTCGCCAACCCGCTTGATTTGCGGGGCCGCGTTTTCAGACCTCTGAGGTCTGCCGAGACCTCCGAGGTCTTTGGCCCGCACAACGCAGGTAACCAGCCAGCGCCGGGGGATGAAGTCCCCCGGCTAGAAACAGCGCCCCTGCGGGGCTAGCCGGATTTATCCGGCGCTGTTTTGTAGCCCGGCGACTTCATCGCCGGGCTACAAAAC
>JALWDV010000765.1 GCA_027036755.1 Anaerolineae bacterium | reverse complement strand
GCCCGGCGATGAAGTCGCCGGGCTACAAAACAGCGCCGGATAAATCCGGCTAGCCCCGAAGGGGCGCTGTTTCTAGCCGGGGGACTTTATCCCCCGGCGTTGGCGGCGGGCGCGAAGCGCCCCGCCAGTGAATGGATTATTTTAACTTTCCAACTCATTTTGGACACACCCATTTGAAATTGCTGAGTGACGTAATGTGACATTGTCAAGCCACTAACGTAGCAAGGCCAAAAACCTCGAAGACACGACGACACGAAGGCGCGAAGGGTGAGAAATAAGAATTTTCTTCGTGTCTTCGTTCCTTCGAGCCTTCGTGGCAATACATTTTTAAGGTCGAATCAGGATACCTGAACAGTTACAATCTTTCAGCAAATACAACGCACCTGGCAAACGCATCATAGCTAATTCAGGAGTTCCCGTTATGAGTTTTCACAGCATTCAGTGGGTGGACGGCGTGGTCCGAATGCTGGACCAGCGCAAGCTGCCCAAAGAGACTATTTACAACGATTACACAACCCCCGAGCAGGTGGCTGAGGCCATCCGCAGCATGGTCATTCGCGGCGCTCCGGCCATCGGCGCGGCCGCGGCCTATGGCCTGGCGCTGGTTCCCTGGCGCGACGCCAGCGGCGATGTCGAGGCTGTGCGGGCGGCGCTGGAACGGGCGGATGCGATCCTGCGGGCCTCCCGCCCCACCGCAGTCAACCTCTTCTGGGCGCTGGATCGCATGAAGACGCGGTTGGCTGATCCCGGACTGGATTCTGTGGCCAAGCTGCGGGACGCGGCTCTGGCCGAGGCCCACGCCATCGCCGAGGAAGACGTGGCCATCAACAAGGCCATCGCCCGCCACGCCCTGCCCCTCATCCCGGATAAAGCCACCATCATCCACCACTGCAACACCGGCAGTCTGGCCACGGTGGATTACGGCACCGCGTTGGGGATCATCCGCATGGCCCACGAGGAGGGGAAAGAGGTGTTTGCGCTGGTGGATGAGACCCGGCCCAGGCTGCAGGGCGCTCGCCTCACCGCCTGGGAGCTGATGCAATATGGCGTGCCGTTCAAGATCATCGCGGACAGCGCCTCCGGGCATTTTATGCGCACGATGGGCGTGGATTTGTGCGTGGTCGGCGCGGATCGAGTGGCGGCCAACGGCGATACGGCCAACAAGATCGGCACCTACAACCTGGCTGTGGTGGCCCGCGAGAATGGCGTCCCCTTCTACGTGGCCGCGCCCACGACCACCATCGATATGAACACGCGCTCGGGCGACGACATCCCCATCGAGGAGCGCCCGCCCGAGGAAGTGACGTTGGTGCTGGGCCAATGCCAGATTGCGCCCGACGGCGCGCCCGCGGCCAATCCCGCCTTCGACGTCACCCCCGCCCGCTACATCACCGCCATCATCACCGAGAAGGGCGTGGTCTATCCGCCGTTCGAGGAGAATTTGGCGAAGTTGATGGGCGAAAGCGACGATTGAAGAAGCTCGACCGATCCCCGCTCGCCATTTCGCGGGCCTTGTTTTTTGCATGGGGCGGGCGAATTAGCTGTCGGTCACCAGTGCGAAGAACACAACCAGCAGGACGACAACGATGATGAAGAGCGCCAGCGTTCCCAGGCATCCGTCCCCTTCGTCGTGGCCTTCATTGCGGATGCTGTTGAAGGCGGCGTCCAGAGTGCGAGTGATGAACATGATCCGAAGTCGCATGATCTGCACATACACTCCCAACACGATGATGAGCATGATCGCCAGCGCCAGCACCGGATCGTGGCGGATCAAGTCAAACAGTAATGCTGTCATGGGGACGCCTCCTATTCGAGAGTGAAGGGGGAGACAATCAGCTCAGGCAAAATGTCTGAATTAGTGTCGTTTTGTCTGAATATACAAAATTTTGCGACAAAAATCAAGCCTCTTTTGACGCCCGCCAGGAAATCGTAGGGGAATCGTAGGAAACGTCCGTTCTCCCCCCCCTCGCCCCATGCGACTTCATCGCCGGGCGTCGGTGCGGAAAAGACACGCCGCCGACTTTGCGTCAAGTTGTTAGATTTTTAGGTAACTGCTAAGGTAGTCTGTCTTTTTTCGGTGGATTGGCTTCTGCTGCGGCAGCCCCCCCTCGCTCCCCCCGAAAGCGGGGGGGAAGACCTCCCCGCCTGCAAAAAGCTCTGCAAACCAGCGGCTCCCTCTCCCGCAAAGGAGCGGAGCGACTGGGCGGGGGAGGGCCGG
>JALWDV010000764.1 GCA_027036755.1 Anaerolineae bacterium | reverse complement strand
AGAATTTCCGCTACATCGGGATGATTGGTTTTCATAAGTCTTCTGAGATGGAGGGAATGCGGTGGAAGAGAGTCGAGGTTATTTTAGCACAGAGAGAGACGTAGTCTCACTTTTCCCAGGGCAGATGATGGAGCTGCCAGGCAACAACGCCGCCAGCCACGTTGACCAGTCGCCCGAGTCCTTCTTCCACCAGCCACTCCGCGGCCATGGCGCTGCGATTGCCGGTGTTGCAGATGAGCAGCAGCGGCTCCAGGTCTCGCAGACGTTGAATGACCTGGTCCTCCACGAAGTCATCCAGCGGCAAGTTTTGCGCCCCGGCAGCGTGTCCCTGCGCGAATTCATCCGGCTCGCGCACATCTACTAGATTCCAGTTTTGGTCGACATGCCGCTGCAACGCCTCCTCCACGCTGATCTCTGCGAAGGGCAGGTCTGCATCGCCGCGTGTCTCCACCTGAAACCCCGCGGCGCGCCAGCCACGGACGCCCTCTTGCAGGCAGGTGACGTTGTCGAAGCCTTTGTGCAGCAGATAACTGGCGATGATGGCGGAACGGTCGCCGCGGCCGCAATAGAAGACCAGACGACGGCTGGTCTCGGGTTGCAGCGAGCCCCGCACCAAACGCCCGGCCGGGACCGAGATCGCGCCTGGAATGAAGCCGTCGCGCAGTTCGCGGACGTCCCGCACATCGATGGCCACGGCCTCGCGGGCTTCCATGGCCGCGGCCAGCTCTCGGGCGTCCATTTGCGGCAGATGGGCCAGCGCATGGCCCGCCTGCACCCAGTAGTGCACATCGGTGAAATAGCCAGCCGCCTGATCCAAACCGATGCGGAAGAGCTCGGTGGCGAGTTCGGGGAAGGCGCTTTCGGGCGCGATGAGCGCGAAGGGCTGTCCGGGCTGCAATATCCAGCCCGCCCAGGTGGTGAAGAGTTCGCCGTTGGGGATGTTGGCGCTGCCGGGGATGTGGCCTTGGGCGAACGCTAGCTTGTCCCGAGTATCGATGAGCAGCGCGCCCTGAGCCCGCAGCGCTTCCAATTCCTTGATGGAAAGGCGTCGGGGCGCGGGGATGCGGCCCGCCGATTTCTCGCCGCTGCGATTCCACAACTTCATGTTGCGGAAATAACGGGGCGCTTCGGGCTGCTCGGCGAGCAATCGCACCACAAAGGCTTCTTCGTCGGTCTCGCGCAGCGCCCAATTGACGCGTTTTTCGTAGCCGACGGTGGTGGCGGGCAATGCGCCCAGGGCCTTGCCGCAGGCGGAGCCTGCGCCGTGGCCGGGCCAGACCATGAGGTAGTCGGGCAGGGCGCGGAATTTTTGCAGAGAATCGAGCATGCAGCGGGCCATGCGTGCATCGACGCCCGGCTCGTCCTCCACAAGCCCCAGCAGATCGGGACGCCCGACATCGCCCACGAAGACGAAATCGCCGGTGAGGATCATGGCGGGCAGGTCGCCCGCGGACGCATCGGTGATGAGAAAGCTGAGATGCTCGGGCGTGTGGCCGGGCGTGTGCAGCACATCGATGCGGAGATTGCCAATCCAAAACGCGTCGCCTTCGTGCAGGCCGCGATGGGGAAACGCGTATTGCCAGGCATCGCCGCCCTCGTCCGAAAGCAACAATTCTGCATCCGCGGCCTGGGCCAGGGCCCGGGCGCCGCTGATGAAATCGGCGTGGATGTGGGTTTCGGTGACGTGCGTGATGCGCAGGCCCTCCTCCTCTGCCAGACGGATGTAGGGCTCGATATCCCGCAGGGGATCGACGACCAGGGCCTCGCCTGTGGCCTGGCATCCCAGCACGTAGCTGTATTGGGCCAGTCTCGGTTCATAAAGTTGTCGAAAAAACATCGCGCCTCCTGACGTGAAGGAATGGAAGTCTCGATTTTAGCCCAGGCGGGGGGATTTTCAAAAGGCGGGCGTTTTTTGGGGCCCCTCCCGATCCTCCCCGCCCGGCAGCTCCGCTCCCTTTTTGATGAACGTTCGTAACTGCTTTGAAAATAGAACACGGATGAACGCAGAAAAACACGGATAATTCAAAAAATCTGTGACCGAAGGCCGTGTCAATCCGTGTCCTCGTCTTTCATCGGTATCGGCGCGGGCTTGCCCGCCGTTGGACTGTTCCGCAAATAGGCTCTCCCACGTCATTTCGAGGGAGCGCAGCGACCGAGAAATCCCCTTGCAGACGAGGAGATTTCTCCTCCCTACGGTCGTCGAAATGACGCAATGTGGGAA
>JALWDV010000763.1 GCA_027036755.1 Anaerolineae bacterium | reverse complement strand
GCGTGTGCGTGCGCCGGTCATCCCCCGGCTGGCGCGCTATTGATTGACGAAGATGGGCAGCCAGAGGCGGCTGGGAGTGGGCGTGGGAGTTGGGGTGGGCGTCGGGGTGGGGATATCGAACCAGAACTTGTTGCGATGAGCGCCCGGCTCTGCATTCCGCCATTCGATGGCGTCCGGTGCGATGACCGCGCCGTTCTCGCTCCACGCGTCCGTCGCCACCATGCCCGCGGGCGGCATGGCCACAAGGGTGAACGTGTCGAAGTTGTAAGGCTTGATGATGTGGAAGTTGAAGTAGCCACTGGCGTCGGTCACTGCGTCCTTGAACCAGCTTCCGGGTGCGGGATCGCCCGCGTTGCGGCCATAGAGACGCATCGTCACGCCCGAAAGGGGCCTGCTTTCATCCCCGGCCATGCCCTGGTAGGCGCGGCCATCGAAGCGCCAGACAGGCATATCGAATGTGGCCACCACGGGATCGTGATCGCTGGCGCGTTGGCCCGGGAAATCGGCGTCCACGTGCACGTTATCGATGCCCGAGAAGAAATTATCGACCATGTTGGGGCTGGCCAGGATGTGATCCAGTTGCTGGGAATTGCCGGTGTAGATGAAGCTGTATCGATCATCCCTGGGGATGCGCTCCACCAGATCATCGAGGATGTTGCGCTTGAGCGCCGACAGTGCGTCTGAGAACTCGAAATCGTTGAGATCGCCCACCACCACGATGTTGGCCTTGGGGTCTTTATCCAAAATCTTCTGGGCGAAGGCGTTGATGGCCTGGGCCTGGGCCTCGCGCTGGGGCAGGGTGTTCTGCACCGGCGGCTGCACGCGGCCGAAGAGGGCGTCATCGCCGCCCTTGGATTTGAAGTGGTTGACGATGACAAAGACCTTGTAGCCCTGGAAGAGGAACTCGCCCGCCAGGGATTTGCGGCTGGGCTCGTAGCCGAGAGCGCTATCGCCGCTGAACGCAGGGTTGTTGGGATCGACGCGGCCGGGGCTGAGGGTGAGCTCCGGGCCATTGGGCGTCATGGCCACATCGGTGGGGGTGGCGGCGTCGCCGCCGGGATGATCCACGAACGTCACCCGGTCGGGTCGGAAGATGAAGCCCACGCGGATGTTGCCGCCCGGCTGACCGCCGTCCATGTTGTTTTCGGGGTTGATCTGCCGGAAGTCATACTCCGGGCCGCCCGCAGCCTGGATGGCGTCGATGAGCATCTGGAAGGTGAGGCTGGCGTCCACTGTGCCGTCATCGGTGCGCCCGCTGTTATCCTGCACTTCTTCCACGCCGATGATGTCGGGCGAGCGCAGGTTGTTGACGATGATCTCGGCCAGATCGGGGAATTTACCGTCGCCCGGATCGAGATTCTCCAGGTTGAAGGTGGCGATGGTGAGCTTGCCGTAAGCGGGCCCGGCGACTTCCTGCATCAGCCCGCCCGCTTCGGCCGGGGGCAGCGGATCGGGATTCAGCACCTTGAAGTTGCCATAGCTGTAGTGCATCACGCCCAGGATGGGGGCGGTGAATTTATCTCCGGTGGTCACCTGGGGTTCGTCCGCGTAAAGCGCATCGTCGATGATGATGCGTTCGGGATTGAAATCGTCGGGACGGATGGCCAGGCCGCCGCGCATGGTGCGGACGCTGGCGTGGGCGCCGTTGTCGCCTGCGACCGGAATCTCGCCATATTTATTGGTGGGTCCCACCGCCACGGCGTTGTCGATCTGCACCAACATGCCTTCCACCGATTCGTAGAAGTCGATGCCATCCTGGTCGGGATCAAAATTGGGGGTGCTGTTGACGTCGCCTGCGGAATCATTGTCGATGATCATGTTGGGCGGGATGCGTCCCCCTTCGCCCAAGATGGTGGGGCTGGGCAGGGCGTTGCCATGCGAAAGGGTGGCGATGCTGGGATGGCTCAGCTCGGTGATGGAGAGATTGCCCGTGCCGTAGCCGCCCGGATAGTATTCCGAAACGTCTGCGGTCACCAGCACCTCGTCGCCTTTGTCCACGCCCGGGCCGTTCCTGCCAACATACACGTAAATGCCCTCCGAGGTGGCGTCGCTGGCGTCCACGTCGGCGTCGGGCGTTTGCATCCAGAAACCGCGGCTGTCCGTCGCTGTCACAACGCCGTAAACGTTTTTGACATGTTGTCCTTCATAGGGCGAAAGATGCTGTGCGCCCTGCACTTCGTGGATGTATGTGAAAGTCGCCTGGTTGCTCGCCTGGCGGGTGGGGTCCAGGGGGATGAGGGGCGTCTGGCTCTGTTGCCAGCCGTCATTGCTTCCCGCGCCGTCGGGCAGGCGGTTCCAGGATGATCCTGCCGCCTGATCCCAGCCGAGCTGATCCACCCGCTCCAGCGCGTCGTTAAAGAGATAGACGTTGTCGCCATTCTCATCCAGATGGAAGTAACGGGGGAAGTCGGCTTCATCCACCACCCAGAAACCCCGGGCGGGAATGCTGGTTCCGGCGGGAATGTCGTAAGAGTCATCCACCGAGATGCGCCAGCCGCTGATGTCGACTTCGGCGTCGCTGCTGTTGTACAGCTCGATGAACTGCTCGCCCGGTTTGGCGTCCACTTCGTTGATGGTGACCGGGGTGGAGCCCAGCTTTGAGGCCGCCGCGTCATTGGCCGCGCCCATGGTGGGCGTTGGATCGGTGTTGAAGTCAGCCGCGTCGTCATCGGTGTCGGTGCAATCGGGTGTGCGGGCGGTGGAGAATTTGTATTCGGGCTTGGGCGCGGCGCCCTTGTTGCCGTAGCCCACATCATCGATGACGGTGCTGTCGACATCCTTGATGGAGAGGATCGCGCCAGCGTTGGAGAGGCTGATGTTGCCGGTGTTGCTGTCATCCAGCACCAGATAGCCGTTGGCCGGGAGCTTGACGCCATTATCCACCGTGGTGGAGCCGTAGCCCCAGTCGATGACCCAGCCGCTGAGATCCAGTTCTGCATTGGTGGCGTTGCACACTTCGATGGCTTCGGACGAAGTGGGGGTGACGATGAATTCGTTGATGAGCACATCGCCCGGATTGGCTGTGTCGCCGCCTCCGCTTCCTGGCTGATTGGTGGCGCCTTTGGTCGGAGCCTGGTCCGTCAGGGGCGTGTGGCTCTGCTTCCAGCCGTTGTTGCTTCCTGCACCATCGGGAACCCGGTTCCATGAGCCGCCAGCGGCCGCGTCCCAACCAACCTGATCCATCCGCTCCAGCGCGCTGTTGAAGAGATAGACGTTGTCCTTGTCGCTATCCAGATGGAAGTAATGGGGGAAGTCGCCCTCATTCAGCACCCAGAAACCCTGGGCGGGGATGCTGGTTCCGGTGGGGATGTCGTAGGAATCATCCACCGAGATGCGCCAGCCGCTGATGTCGACCGCAGTGGTTCCGCTGTTGTACAGCTCGATGAACTGCCCGCCCGAGTTGGCGTCCACTTCGTTGATGGTGACGGCGCCGGAGCCCAGCTTTGATGCCGCCGCGTCGTTGGCCGCGCCCATGGTGGGCGTTGGATCGGTGTTGAAGTCAGCCGCGTCGTCATCGGTGTCGGTGCAATCGGGTGTGCGGGCGGTGGAGAATTTGTATTCGGGCTTGGGCGCCGCCCCGAAGCTGCCGTAGCCCGCCGTGTCCAGGGTGCTTCCCGAGTCGTCCTTCAGGCTCAGCTCGACTCCGGCGTTGGGCAGGCTGATTCCATCCGTGTTGTTGTCGTCGATGACGACGTAGCCATGTGCGGGCACGCTGACGCCGGCGTTGATGGTGGTGATTGCGGTCCCGCCGGCGGAGGTGGCCTCGATGGCCCATCCGCTGATGTCGATGCTGCTATCGCCGGGGTTGCACAGCTCGATGGCCTCGGAGGATGTGGGGGTGACGATGAATTCGTTGATCAGGATTTTGGAATCGAGCCGGGCGCGAGTTCCACTTGTGGCCATGCTGGGCCGCGCTCCCGCCAGCGCCAGGCCCAGTCCCAGAACAATGGCCAGAACCAATACCCATTTCATCCTTCTGTAACCGTTCATTTTCTTTCTCCTTTGAAAGCGTGAGGAACGTTAGAGATACTTGCCGATGAGAAGTTGGTATTTTCCTTTCAATTCCTGGGGAATTTTGTTGCGATTGGTGATGATCGCGTCCTTCAGCGCGTCGGCCCAGGGCGTTGGCGGTGCGCCTTTCAGCATCTCGATGGCGTTGAGGGTGGCCTGTTGCGCCGCGGCCGCGTTATCCAGCAGCGTTTTGATCACCATCTCGACGGTGACCGGCTCCAGGCTTTCGTGCCAGACGTCATAATCGGTGACATGGGCGATGATGGCGTAGGATATGCCCGCTTCGCGGGCCAGAAAAGCCTCGGGGATGGCGGTCATGCCGATGATGGAAAATCCCAGTTGCCGGAAAACCCGGCTTTCGGATTTGGTGCTGAAGCGCGGGCCTTCGATGATGACGAAATCGCCGCCCTTGTGCACGGTCTTGCCGGTGGCGGCCACGGCCCGATGAAGGATGTCGGCCAGGTTGGGACAGATGGGGTCGGCCACCGAGGCGTGAACCACCAGTCCCGGCTCATCGAAGAAACTGGTCGCCCGCCGCCGGGTGCGATCGAAGAGTTGATCGGGAATGACGATGTGTCCGGGCTCGATCTCCTCTTTGAGCGAGCCGCACGCGTTCATCGAGATGAGATATTCCACGCCCAGCGACTTGAAGCCCCAGATGTTGGCGCGATAATTGACTTTGGTGGGATTGATGAGGTGGCCGCGTCCGTGCCGGGCCAGAAACGCCACCCGCTCCCCGTGAACGGTTCCAAGGATGTATTTGTCGCTGGGAGCGCCAAAGGGCGTTTGGATGTTGATTTCTTCGACATCCGTGAGTCCGGGCAGGTCATAAACGCCGCTGCCGCCGATAACGCCGATGCGGATTGTTTCGGTCATGGGAGCCTCCTTCCTTTGGTCGTCGGGATGACGGCTCAAAACTCGGAATTTATTACGAAAAGGGCATGGTTCATTTTTGCCATTGGGAACTTGACAAATTCTGCCAGGTCTTTCGCCGCAGGATAGTTGATATTCGGCGCTTGGGCATTCGAATCACCCCGTGACAGGGGCAATATCCTCAATATCCCCAGTATCCGATATCCATTCTCTTACAGCCAATTTGTCAGGCTACAAAGCGTCCATGTGAACCACGCCATTCCTTCGTAGCTTCTGGCGGATTAAAGTCAAGTACGTTAGCAGTTGTCAACAGCCTCTAATTGTATCCGTATTTCTGTCGGTTCGTGAATTCAGGGAACGCGAAAACGCTCGCGTCGTCCGAGGGCAGTTGTCCATCGATGAAAGTTGTGCGACATTGCCCGAGCAAAAGCTCGCCGACATCGATGGAAACGCCTGGTTGGCTCCACTGCAAAAAGGTCATTTCACCACAGAGACACGGAGGACACGGAGAAAATAGAGGTAGTTCACAGAGAAATTCCTCTCCAAGTCTCACCTTTTTCTTCCTCCGTGTGCTCTATGCCTCCGTGGTGTAAGGTTTTTTCAGTATAGCCCTGGTTACATCATTCCGACGACCGCAGAGAGGAGGGAAGCTCCCAGGTGCGACTCACTTACCGCAGGCTCAAGTGCGTCGCACCTTTCGGTCACTGCGTTCCCTCGAAATATGGAACGCAGGCACATCTGATGCCCGCAGATTCTCGCAGATCATCTTGATTTTAGTAACTGCTAACGTATGCCAGTTGGTGTCTTTTCCCACTCAAACCTGACAGGTTCCCGCACCCCTGGCGGTAAGATGTGATATTTTCAGCCAGCAACAAAGCGCGTAAGGCTTTGAATCGTAGCCAAAGGAACCTGTCAGGTTAATTCAAGCGAAAACGACCTTAGCAGTTACTGATTTTATCTGTTTTTATCTGCGTCGATCGGCTTTTTCTGCGTCATCTGCGTTCTATTTACGGAACAGTCCAACGACGGGCGAGCCCGCGCCGATACCGATGAAAGACGAGGACACGGATTGACACGGCCTTCGGTCACAGATTTTTTGAATTATCCGTGTTTTTCTGTGTTCATCCGTGTTCTATTTTCAAAGCAGTCCGATGGCAGGCGTCCCTGCACCGGTACCGATGAAACTCCCTTGTTACGTCATTTCGACGACCCCAGGGAGGAGAAATCTCCTCGTTAGCAAGGGGATTTCTCGGTCGCTGCGCTCCCTCGAAATGACGTAGGAGAGACGTAATGCGTGATACGTGATGCGTGACGACCTCACGCATTACGCATTACGAATCACGCCCGTTGCAGATTCGCCAAACGTGGGATTTGCCAATCTTTCTGCAACCAGCGATCATTCTATCATTCTATTTTCAAAGCAGCACCTCCGCATTCACCTTCTGCTTCCTATGGCTATCATCATCGCCTTCATCATCTTCGTCGCTGCCTTCCAGCAGAGCCTGTCGGGCTTTGGCTTTTCCCTGGGGGCCATGCCCATCCTGGTGCAGTTGGTGGGGATTCAGCTGGCCGCGCCCTGGTGGCTGTGTTAGCGCTGCCCCTGAACATCATCAACGGCGTCCGCTGGCGCAAAGCCCTGGATTTCAGCGAAATCAAACGGCCTGGGCGTGATGCTCGATAAACGCATCCAGCCCGGGCGTCTCAAAAAGTGGATCACCATCGCCACGCCGATTTTTGGGGGCTCGCTGTTCATTCCATAAGAAGCTTCTTGTCTACAGCGATTTGACGGTTGCGCCCTCTGATAAAAATTTCGGAGGGGGAAAAGACTTTAGTTTCCGCTAAAAAGAGGGCAAGTGGTAGCGACTTGATGGCGACATCAAGCTGAGCACATTAACAAAACGATTGAGAAGAGGCGAGAAAAGGGTGAAAAGAGAGGTTAAATC
>JALWDV010000762.1 GCA_027036755.1 Anaerolineae bacterium | reverse complement strand
CGGAAGCGGGCGGGCAGCGCAAAGAGTTTCGAGATGAGTTTATCGCTGCTGTTGGGGCGAAAATCCACGATCTTCAATCCCGATTCCGCGAAGATGCGCTCATACTCGGCCAGCGACAGGCCGTTCAGTCCCAGATCGTGCAGGCTGTGGATGCGATCGGTCTTCCAGCGATGATTGACCCGCGCCACCAGCTTCTCTTCGCCCAACATCAGATGACGCCAGGGGAGCCGCGATTTTGTGTAGTCGTGATCGCCGAAGGGGCTGTTGTAAAGGGGACCGAAGCCCGCGTAAATCCGACCGCCGGGCCTGAGCCGTTTCTTCATCTCCTGCAACATGCCGCGCAGATCGATGATGTGCTCGAAGCTGTCTTTCGAGATGATGTAATCGAAAGCGGCGTCTTCAGGATAGTCGCGCAGATCCTGACATCGAAACGTGACGCGCGGTGCGAGGTCAGGGTAATTTTGCGCCAGATTGGCGTTGGCGAATGCGATGAGCTTGCAATTCAAATCCAGCCCCACCGTTTTTGCTGCGCCCGCCCGGGCGATGTAGATGACCATGCTGCCATGCCCGCAGCCGACATCCAGCACGCGTGCGCCATCGAAATCTGGCTGGCCGCCAAATCGCCGCCAAAATTGGGGATTTTGCCATGTTCCCCGGGCGAAGTAATCGAGGTCCGCCTGTTGCAATTCCATAGCGGGCATTATGCCACAGGTCGGGCGTGGCGTTGAAATCCTCGACGACGGGCGTGCAATTATGGAGAGGGACATCGACGGGTTCAGCCAAATCGCCCATTTTATGGTATGATGCCCGTCGTATCGGCTTCAGTCCGCAAAAGATGCCAGAAAGTGAAATTTTTGTCATCTTTGAAATCGACAATCTTCATACGATTTTCATCTCGTTCGACTAAAATGAATGTCAGTGGGTGCAATGTAAGCGCTTCTCGCCAAAAGAGGCTGACTTCAGCTCGATTTGTAACGCTGCACTGCGCCTGCCCACCCTTTTTCGGAGGAAACTCGTTTCATGCACAAGAAGACATTTCCGCTTCTTGCGACAATTAGTCTACTGATAACCCTCTTCGTTTTATCTTCTGTCGCTTTTGCCAAAGACCAATCGCTTGCAGCCAGTTCATCGCCGGTGACAAGCGCAGGCGATGAGGCGGCTCCCACCCCTGTTCCCGAACCCAACAAAGTTGATCTGGCGCTTCCGCCGGCAGGCAAGCCTGGTTTTACAATTCCCTCCAGCATCTGGGATCCTGAACCAGGAGACGATTACAGCGCCAACGGCACCTATCATTTCTGGTCCTGGGCGTCGCTGAACCCCGGCAAGAATCAATACAACTGGGGAACGCTGGATGGCTGGATTCAGCGAGCGTTGGACGCGGGGTACGATAATGTCAGCATTGCCATCGACACTTATCCCGGGCGCTATGCGCCTTGCGCCATTCAGGGCGTGCCTTATCAGGGCATTGACGCCATTCCCAAATGGGTGCAGGTGGGGCCGGACGGCGTCCTGGGCACCAGCGACGACGCTGTCCTGGAATCCAATATCCCGGACGGCCGCACCGGAGACGGCTGCACCAATTATGGCGGTCCCTGGTACGTGCCTTATTACACCAGCCCCAATTACACCGGTCCCTATTACACGTTTGTCAGCGCTCTGGCCGATCACTTGCTGAATTCGCCTTATCGCAACCACATTGGCTGGGTCGCCATTGGCACTGGCAAGGGTGGCGAAAATATCCCTGTAGATAAGCACGCCGCCGATGACCAGTCTTTTCTGCTCAACTACGTTTCTCAAACAGATTGGGTCAATTTCGTCAAGGGCGCCATCGACGCTTACACCGCAGCATTCCACGATGGCTCTGGATTCCCGCGCATTCAGTTGTTCGTCCAGAATGCGCCATTTTATGTCAGCGCCTGGGAGCGACGCGACATCGCTGATTACGCGGCCAGCAAGAATGTGGGCATCGCCGTGAACACCATCAGTTCCGACTGGAACTTCTCAGAAGCATGTGGCAGCCCTAATCCCTCCATCAACTGCACCGGGTTTTACGATCAGATCAGGCAGCACAATAATCGGGTGGCCATTCAGTTCGAGGGCTACACCATTCACATGTCCACTGAGAACGAATTCTATTGGTCCATGGCCCGAGCGCTGGATTATCGTGCGGATTACATCCGTCTCAGCGGTTTTTGGCGTTCCATGGATAGCCAGACCACGCGGAAGATCGCCAAATGGACTGCGAAATATCTGGGCAAAGGTCTTTTCCCGGGACAGGAGGAGCCTCCCAGCATTTGGTCCAGGATGCGCGAACATCGCAATCCCGTCTATCTGCCGCACATTCCTTCTCCCATCACCGGCTCAAGCTGGCCGATGGTTGGCAACTACGAGTTTTATCTGAACCAGAAGAATCTTTCGGCGCATCAGAGCGTGACCATCCCCGTCACCGATGATGATCGCGTCACCTGGACGGGCGGGACGAATACAGACGAGATGCAGGAGCCCTGGCATCTCAATCAGCACCCCTATGACGCCAATCTGCGCAACGCGGGCCTGTATAAGCTCGTCACCGTCAGCGGCCAGGTGCAAGACAATGTTGATCCCGGCTGGTTGGCCCGCCGCACAGATCAGGCCAATAACCAGGTGCGCTTCATCTTCGACGCCGCGGATCGCTACTTCCCGCAGACCACGCCGCCCACCACCTACAAGGCCATCGTCACGGTCACTTATCTCGATGTGGGCAATGACAAGTGGTTCCTGCAATATGACAGCGTGGCCGGCCCCAAGCTCGCGGAGCTTTACGCCATCAATGATTGGACGGTGGAGCGGGGCCTGGCGCTGGATGGCGGCCTGCCCACCAGCGGTCAGATCAGCGGCGCGCAAACTTATGTCCAGAAGAGCAATACGGGCAAGTGGAAGGTGGCGACATTCCTGATCAACGATGGCAACTTCAATAACGGACTCTTTGGCGGCAACGGCGATATCGCCATTGATTCACGCGATCCTGTCACGGGCGATCTGGATGGCGACGAGTACATCCACCACGTAGACGTGCAGAAGGTGGATGAGTTCGTCGAGCCTGTCAAGACCGGCGTCAAGGGCTTTGCTTATGTCGATATAAATGAGAACGGCGTGCGCGACTCATGGGAGCCGGGCATTCATAATGCGACGGTTACGCTGAGCGGAGCCGTGCAATATCAAACGACCACCACGGGCAGCGGATACTATGAGATCGACGACGCCGCGCCGGGCCAATACACCATCACGGCGTCGCCGCCGCCCGGCTACGAGCAGCTTACGCCGTCGAGCATGGCGATTTACATCCCCGATGGCGCGATGCTTCGCATCGATTTCAAGCATCCCCCCATCGAGACGCAAAGCGTTCTGTATCTCCCCATGATGCAAGCGCCCTGATCAACGCCACATCCCAGCCCCATTCCCTTGTTGCGCCAGGGGATGGGGCTTGTAACGCTCACTTCACCTCACACTTCCCGAAACCGCCGTTTTCTCCTTTCCCCTGTGTCTGTTTATCTCGGGGGAGTCGCAACTTTCGATGAGGAAGGACGCCGACATGCTCACCAGCAAACCCCAAGTCGTCAATCCTACATTACGACCTGCTTCGACACACTATGATGACGAGTATATCGTTGGGCCCGTGCCCGTGGCGGGGTTGCCAACGCATTACCGCATCATCAAACGCGTTTTCGATTTTAGCGTGGCGCTGCTGGCGTTGATTTTGCTTTCGCCGTTGCTCTTGCTCATTGCAATCGCGATCAAGCTGGATGATGGCGATCCTGTTATCATCGTGCAAAAGCGCGTGGGCCTTGGCGGCAGGGTTTTCGATTTCTACAAGTTCCGCTCCATGATCTACCACCAGGATCATGCGCAGACCAACAAGGAGTTTGCTCAGAAAGTCATTCGCGGCGAGATAACATCCGCTTCCAAAGAGAATGGCGGCTTACTCAAACCGGCGCACAATGGCCGCGTCATCACGCGAGTTGGCAAGATCCTGCGCAAGACCAGCCTGGATGAACTGCCGCAATTGTTCAACATCCTGAAGGGGGACATGAGCCTGGTCGGGCCTCGTCCTTCCATCGACTATGAAGCCGAAGCCTATTTCGATTGGTATCTGCCCCGCCTTTCGGTGCTGCCCGGCATCACGGGCCTGGCCCAGATCAACGGTCGCAGCAGCATTTCCTTCCCTGAGATCGTCAAATGGGATTTGCAGTACATCGAAGAAGCTTCGGTGTGGCTGGATATCAAAATCATCCTGCGCACCATTCCTGTGGTGATCGGAATGAGAAACACCGGTTGAATCGCACTTGCAAACAATCATGTAAGAACGCCTCGTGAATGCGGGGCGTTTTTTGTTTGGATTGGGAATGCCATCAGGGTTGTGATACAATCCTGGGCAACAGACCTTATCGATCACTCATTCAATCCATTGCAAGATGTCAGACATCGCACTCGTTCATACTTTTGTTCAACGCGTCGCCGATAATGTGTCGCGCGTCATCCTGGGCAAGGATCAGGCTATCGAGCAAACCATGCTGGCGCTGCTCTGCGAGGGGCATTTGCTCATCGAGGATGTGCCGGGGCTGGGGAAGACGATGCTGGCCCGCTCTATGGCCCGCTCCATCGGCTGCACCTTCAATCGCATTCAATTTACGCCCGATATGCTGCCCAGCGATGTCACGGGCGTTTCGGTTTATAATCAGAAAAGCCAGGAGTTCGAGTTCCGGCCCGGGCCTATTTTCGCGCAAATCGTTCTGGCGGATGAGATCAATCGGGCTACGCCCAAAACCCAGGCGGCGCTGCTCGAAGCCATGGAAGAGCGCCAGGTGACCATCGACGGCGAGACTTACGACATGCAGCGGCCTTTCCTGGTGCTCGCCACGCAGAATCCCATCGAATATGAGGGCACGTTCCCGCTGCCCGAAGCGCAGGTGGATCGATTCATCATGCGCATCCATCTCGGCTATCCCGACCGCCAGCATGAGATCGCGATCCTGGAATCGCAGGAAGATCATCATCCCATCCAGGATCTGCAGCAGGTGGTCAGCAACGAGGAGCTGGTGGCGGCCCAGAACGCGGTGAAGCAGGTGTATGTGGACGAGCGCATCAAGAGCTATATCGTCACCCTGTCGCAGGCGACGCGCGAGCATCCCGACGTTTATCTCGGTGCCAGTCCGCGGGGATCGCTGGCGTTGTTCAAAACGGCTCGGGCGCTGGCCGCATTGCGGCAGCGGGATTATGTGCTGCCCGATGACATCAAGGAGCTGGCGGCGCCCACCCTGGCCCATCGCATCATCATCAGTCCCTCGGCCCGCATCAAGAACATCAGCTCCGAGGCCATCCTTCACGAAATTCTGGAAACCATTCCCGTGCCGGGCGCACGCGTCCGGTAGAGGGTCAGCTCTGTTACAGGCTTCCCATCGTGCGCCTTTCCATCTGGATCGCCATTCTCGTCTGGCTGCTCAGCCTCGTTGCGGCGCTTTACACCGGCAGAGATCTGCTTTACAACACGTTTTACCTGATCACGCTGTCCATCATCGGCTCCTGGTTCTGGACCCGCCAGAACATCAGGGGATTGGAAATCCATCGCCGCGTGCGCACGCCGCGCAGTCAGGTTGGCAAATACGTCGAGGAGTCCTTCGAGGTCATCAACCTGGGGTGGCTTTCGAAGCTGTGGGTGGAGGTGCGCGATGAATCCGATCTGCCCGGACACAAAGCCTCGCGCGTGCTGGTGGCGCTCAAGCCCAAGCGCCCGCGCTATTGGACGGTGCGCACGCCCTGCATTCAGCGCGGGCGGTATCGACTGGGGCCGGTGTCGCTGCGCAGCGGCGATCCTCTGGGCATTTTCGAGGCGACGAAGCGGGTTCCGGGGGAGCACAGCGTGCTCGTCTATCCCCCCACCTACGATATTCCCGGCTTTCAACTGCCGCCGGGCCGGATGCCGGGCGGTAAGATCGCTCGTTTTCGCACCCACTATCTCACCACCAACGTGGCCTCGGTGCGAGATTATGCGCCCGGAGACAGTTTCAATCGCATTCACTGGCCCTCCACCGCGCGCACCGGCCGGCTCATCGTCAAAGAGTTCGAGCTGGACCCCACCAGCGATGTCTGGATTCTGCTGGACCTGGATGAGAGCTGGCATGTGGCCCAGCCCTGGGATATCCCCGATGTGACGAAGCTGCTCACGCCCACGCATCACGCCTATCGCAAGCAGGGGCCCGCGCTGGCTCCCGCCACCATCGAATACGCCGCGGCCGCGGCCGCTTCCATCGCCCGACGTTATCTGGCAGAACGCCGCGCGGTGGGGCTCATCACCTACGCTCCCCGGCGGCAGATGCTGCAATTGGAGCGAGGTCATCGGCAGTTCACCAAAATCCTCGAAACCCTCACCGTCATCAATCCCACGCAGAGTCTTTCTCTCGATCGCATTCTCACCGCCGAGGGGCATTTCATGGATCGCAACGCCACGGTGGTGGTGATTACGCCCTCGACGGACAACGCCTGGGTGGAGGCGCTGCGGGAATATCGTCGCCGCGGCGTCAACGCCACTGTTGTGCTGGTGGCCGCCTCCACCTTCGGGCCGGTTCCCTCCTATCGTCCCATCCTGGCCGAGCTCTGGGCCAGTCAGATTCCCGTCTATGTGCTGAGACGCGGGGAGAGCATCTCCACCGCGCTTTCGCACATGGCTCCTCCCGAATAACGACGTTTGGTACGCGTCCAGAAATGAGTTCCCTTTCCCAGCCGGGCCGGCAGAGCTTCGCCCCCACCCCGGCCCTCCCCCGCCAGTCGCTTTGCTCCTTTGCAGGGGAGGGAG
>JALWDV010000761.1 GCA_027036755.1 Anaerolineae bacterium | reverse complement strand
GCGCCCGTCGGGCGAAGCCCATCTCCACCCGCAGCGACGCCCGCAGAAACCCGAAATAGGCCCTGGCGGCCGCGCCTTCGATCCCCCGTAATGCGTCCAGCGAATCCGCCTGCTCCGCCGCGTCCAAGCCATCCTGCACCCGTTGCAAGAGATGTGCCGGCAGAGCCTCCTTCCGCCGGCGTCGCAGCAAACGACGCATCATGGTGCGGCTGTTGACCAGCTTGCCCCGCACCACGTCCCGCGCAAATCGCAGACAAAAATCAGCGTCGTCATCCCGGCCGTACTGGGCTTTGCGCAAGCGCGCGTTTCGGGCCAGCGGCGGAGACAAACTGCCGCGCAGCCGCCCTCCGCGCGAGACCATGGTCAATCCTGCGCCTGCGTCCAACAGCGCCAGCAGGGCGGGCGTGGTCGCGCCCACCCGCCCCACCAACACCACCTGGTCCACCCGGGCCAGCGGCACGCGTTGCAGCACCTCGTCATCTTTTGTCACCAGAATGCGCTGGTAATCCTTTTCGATGCGGGCGCCTGTTTCGACTACGTACAATGTTGCCATCAACAACCTCCTGGTCATTCGTATTGGTGAGGAAAATAATCCCACATTTGCCACAGCGGGCCCCGGCTGCCATGCACCTCCACCCGCTTATCTTGCCAGGTGTAGGCGTAGCTATCCCTCTCGAAGGCCACGCCCAGGAACTCGAAACCTTCATCGAAACTGGTGATGCGGGTCTTCTCCTCCTCGAAGCGTAGCTTCAGCTCAGCCAGAATATCGGCCACGATGCCCTGACAGCGTTCAGCCTCCGCCCGGCTGTATGTGAGCACAATGAAATCATCGGCGTACCGCACCAGGGCCCAGCGATTGCGCACCAACTGCCAATCCATCTCGTGCAGATACAGATTGCTCAGCAAGGGCGAGACGGGCATGCCTTGGGCGAGGCCCTTCTTCCGCCTTCTATCCACCATGCCCACATCCAGCCACAATTGCAGCAGATGCAGCACCTGCGGATCGCGCACATTCTGCGCAATCAACCCTTGCAACAGCGCCAGATCCACCGAGCTGAAAAAATCGTCGATGTCTGCATCCAGCACCCAGGTCAGCTCGCGGTCCCGATACTTCAGAATAGCGGCCACGGCATGAAACAGGCTGCGACGAGGGCGATAGCCATAACTGCACGAGAGAAACTTGCGGTCCAGCTTCGGGCCCAGCACTTGCAGCGTCGCCCGCTGCAACACCCGATCCCGCACCGTGGGAATGCCCAATCGGCGGCGGCCGCCATGCCGTTTGGGAATGTAGAACACCCGAAGGGGGCGGGGTTTGTAGCGATTGCTGCGCACGTCGTCGATGAGGGTGCGAAGATGATGCTCCCAATGGCGTTGAAACCGACTCACCCGCCAATGGTCCACCCCCGCGGCCTGGCCATGACGCCGGGTCTCCAGCCAGGCCTCCTTCATGTTCTCGAAATCGAGAATACGATCCAGCATCTGAGCCATACTAAACCTCCTGGGAAAGCGAATATGAAATTGTTAAGGTGCAAGCCTGTCACTAACTACTGCTTACTATCACTCATCTCCATCCGACACTGCCCAAACCCGCGCGACGTCTCCCGCCCCACGCCCGCGAAGAGAGCAAAGGCGGCCAGGGCGCGCGTCAGGCGCTGCATGGGCCTGTCCTTCGAGACCACGGCATAGCTGCATCGCCCCCAAAACGCGGGCGTCTTCACCTGTCCATGCCGGTCCAGGGGAATGCCCGTGGCCTGCAAGGCATAGCCCCGAATGGCCAGGGAGGACGCGAGCACGTCCAGCACATCCTGGGGCAAGGGCATCTCCGCGAAGAGATTCCACTTCTTGATCAATCCGTGGAACACCAGCCGCGGCCAGGGCGCCGGCACGAACACGCCCTGGGAACGAAAAGTAGTGGGGGAGCCGAACACCAGCTCGAAATGAGTAGCCGCGGATGAGGCGGCCTGACGCCACAGGCTTTGGAAGGTGGCGCGGCCCGCCCAGGGATGCTTTTCCCCGCGGTCGATGGCCTCCACAACCCGAAAGGACGCGCCCGCCAGGTCCAGGCGCGGCGGCAAATGGGGCATCAGGTCCTGGAGCAGCAAGTGGGAAAGTTCGGGCATGATGCTGGTGATGCGGATGCCGTAGCGCTTTCCTGCCAGGATGGGCAGGCCTTTGGAGGAAAAAGCATCCCATTGCCAGCGCACATCCGAGACGGTAAAGGGG
>JALWDV010000760.1 GCA_027036755.1 Anaerolineae bacterium | reverse complement strand
GGACACTAAGGACACTAAGGCACAAAGGGAAAAATAAAAAATTTTCTTCGTGTCTTTGTGACTTTGTGCCTTAGTGGTAAAAACGTCTTGCAGAGGGAGCTGTATAGTTACTTTTTTTCTGCGAAAATCCGCGATGATCCGATTTTTCAGCGTCATCCGCGGCGAATCGAAAGGTGGATGACAGGAAAACGATTAGAATTTGACAAGGAGTTCATAACCGGCGCTAAAGCCGCAGGCCGATGACCTGAGGCTCGCCCCAGACCGCCCAATTCCAGCGGGAATTGCCCAGGGCGTCGGTGATAAGCTGAATGACCATGGTTTGTCCAGCCATCGAGGGCAGATCGATGGTGAAATCATCCCAGGTGGCCTCAGCCTTGAGATGCGTCCACAGCAAGCGACCATTGACGCGAATCCGGAAAGCCACCTGATTATCACCGGAGAGCAGCGCGCCATCGCGCACGCCCGCCGCGAATTTCATCTTCAGCACATCCACATCCATGGGCGCAATCACCTGATACTCCAGCACCGCCTCTCCTTTCACCGGCGGGTGCTGCCAGATGGCGGGCCGAATGACGCCCTCGCAACTGGCGGGAGCCACTTTGATCTCCATGCCCCTGGGATCGACAGTAGCGGCCTGCCGGGCCTGGGAAAAATGATCGACAAGATCGAACACCCACGCGACTTTATCCTTCCCAGCCTCTCCCCACTCCTCGGGCGAATGCCATTGCTCTTCCTGCCATTTGAGAAAGCTGATGTACTGCGAAAGCAAGATCAGGCTTTCGTCCGAGAGATCGGCGATGCGCCGGAACAACGCATCGAGTTCATCCTGATGGTGGGACATGAATGAATTCCTGGAATGAAGCAGGGAGGAAACAGAAACTTGTTGCGAGACGACTGTAATCATTCTATCCAAAAAAACGCATCTCAACAAACGATGCAGGACTCTTTGTCAGCTTTACGAGAGAATTGTCGCGCTATCGTCCGATAACCGTCGGTCAAACGCCCCCATGACGTCAGGAAGAAGCGGAGGATATCCGTTACACTTAGACTAGAAACCAAAGTTCCATGACCGGAGGTCGTTGATGTTCCCGAGCTAATGCACTCAGATTTCCTCGTTTGCCTGGAGGTGAATTTCAAATGAAGATCATCCTCCGACGCCACACAATCACACTATTGCCCGATATCCTGCTGTTTTTCGCCAGCCTTCTCTTTTTGTTGGAAATGCGAGCGCTCCCCGCACAAAAAGCGTTTTCGCTGAAAGGCTTTTGCGAAGGCGCGGCGATCTTTTTCATCGTAATCGGCCTGCTGGATATCGTGAAATGGCGCGGCTTCCAGGTGAGCGTGACGGCCCAGTGCATTGAGGTGCAGCGATTTTGGATATATCGAAATACGTACTGCCTGAACAAGCCCGACCTGGCCATTCAGCTAATCCAGAGCGACTGGGATGAAATGCTGGACAAAGGCAGCCTGATCATCTACAAACCGGGCAGCGAAGTGGTTACGCTGGATAATCTGGGCGGCTTCAGTCAGATAATCGGCCAATATCCGCTGGCGAGCAGTTGATCGGCGGGGAAATGCGCTGTCGTTGCGTTTTCGCAACTACTAACATAGCAAGGCAAAACCACTAAGGACACTAAGGATACTAAGGCGCAAAGGGAAAAATAAAAAATTTTCTTCGTGCCTTCGTTCTTTCGAGCCTTCGTGGCAAGACGTTTTCCAGACCGAATCAGGCTACCTGAGCAGTTACGCGTTTTCAGTGATTTTTTTCGTCGGCCGATCTCATTATTTCGGCGCGGTGGATGTATAATCAAAAAAAGCCCGTAAACATAACATCGTGGTGAGAGGTTTCGAACATGTCGTACAACAGAACCATCTACAAGGCTCGCCCGTCGTGGTGGAATTATGTCTGGCTCTTCGCCTTCGGTTGGCTGATCTTCCCCATATTCATAGCCATCTGGCAACGCTATTCCAAGCTCCTGCACATCACCAACCGGCAGGTTATCCTCGAAACGGGCATCTTGAACAAGGACATCCGGGAGATCTTCATCTCCGACATCCGGGCGGTGGATATCGAGCAGCGGTTTTATCAGCGCCTGCTGGGCTATGGCGACATCAAGTTCGCTTCGGCCGGAACCGATCGCTATGAGTTATCGGCCAAAGGCATCGCACGGCCCAACTATGTTCGGGATCTGGTGAATTCATTGCGCCGCAAGCAACGCGGCACACGAGACTGATCGCTTCTGGAGGCTCGCCGCGTTCCCGCTCCCGTCTTCCATCTCCGCCCATCGCGACATCACGAAGGCCCGGATAGAGTTGATGTCTTCTGCACCGTCACCTGCACATCGTAAAAGGTGGGGCTGCCGCCCATGTCGGTTTCATCCTGCGAGACGAGCCAGTTGACGTTGCGGCCATCGGAGCTGAGCTTGGCCCACCAAATGGTGGGAGCCAGCAGCACGCCCGGCATCACGTCCTCCGTCACCCGCGCGGTGAGTTGCACCCGCCCGTTTTCGTTTTCCAGGATGACGGCGTCGCCTTCCGAGATGTCCCGGGCCCGGGCGTCTTCGGGATGAATCCACACCAGGGGTTCGCCTTCGCGACGACGAAAGCGCGCCAGGTTGGCGAAGGTGGTGTTGAGAAAATTGTGCGCAGGGGGAGAGATGAGGGTAAGAAAATTTGGATTTTGGATTTTGGATTTGGAATTTGGAATTTGGGATTGCGAACTCAGCCAGTTGGGTGGCGTCCAGGCTGGAAGGGGATCGTAGCCGTCGTCCGCCATGCGCTGGCTGTAAAGCTGGCACTTGCCGTCATCCGTGGGAAACCCCTCGGCGAAGGGGAGGAAGGGCTCGGGCAGGGTCAGACGCACAAAGCCCTCCGCCAACAGCCGCTCCCATGTAATCCCGGCCATGGTGGGGTGGGTTTGGGCCTCGATGAATTCCCGCAGGATGCTGACGTCATCCTGCCCGAACGCGTCGTCATCGAAACCCATCCCCCGGGCCAGGCGACGGAATATCTCGCTGTTGGACAGGCTCTCGCCCACGGGGGCAATGGCGGGCCGGTTCAGGGCCAGATAAAGATGCCCGTAAGGCTTGAGGATATCCCAGTGTTCGAGCTGGGTGGTGGCGGGGAGCACGTAGTCGGCGTAGTCCGCGGTGTCGGTCTGGAAATGCTCCAGCACGACGGTGAGCAGGTCTTCCCGGGCCAGGCCCGCGCGCACCGCGTTCTGGTCGGGCGCGACCGCGGCAGGGTTGCTGTTGTAGACCATGAGGGCCATCACGGGCGGGCCCGCGTCTTCGGGCGCTGGCTTGCGGTCCACGGGCCTGGGCGCATAATGCGCGCGGGCGCGACGTTCCGGATCCAGGCTCAGCGCGTCGCCCAGGCGGATCATGTTCAGGGTGCGGGGCTGGCGCTCGCCCAGCAGGCCAGTGCGCTTGAGCGCACTTTTGTCCAGATGAAATGCGCCGCTGGCGCTGAGCATGACGCCCCCGCCGCGATAGCGCCAGTGCCCGACCAGCGCCGGCAGGGTGGCGATGTTGCGCATGGCCATGCCGCCCGCGGCGTGACGTTGCAGGCCGTAATTGACGCGGATGACCGCGGGCCGGGCCGCGGCGTACTCACGAGCCAGTCGCACGATGCGCTCAGCAGGGACGCCTGTCATTTCCTCGGCCCAGGCGGGCGGGAACGCCTGCACCCGCGCCTGCAACGCCTCGAAGCCCGTGGTGTAGAGCCGCACATAATCGCGATCCACCAGGTCTTCGGCGACAATCACGTGCATCATGGCCAGAGCCAGCGCGCCATCGGTCCCCGGCCGGATGGGAATCCATTCATCCGCGGCGCGGGCGGTGCGGGTGCGGGCCGGATCGATGACAATGACGGGCGCGCCGCGCTTGCGGGCCTGCAGGATGAAGGGCCACAGGTGCATGTTGCTGGTGAGCGTATTGTTGCCCCAGATGAGAATGAGCTGCGCGTGGGCGAAGTCTCCGGGCGCGGGGCCGATGACGCGGCCGGTGACGTATTGGAAGCCTTCGAAGCCGGCCTGGGCGCAGATGGTGCGGGCCAGCCGCGTCGCGCCCAGGCGGTTGAAGAAACGGGCGGCCATGCCTTCGCCCTGGAGCACGCCCATGGTTCCGGCGTAGGAGAAGGGCATGACCGCCTCGGAGCCATAGCGGGCGACGATCTCGCCCAGGCGCTCGCTGATCTCGCGAATGGCCTGCTCCCAGCCGATGGGCTGAAACCGGCCCGCCCCCTTGGGCCCCACCCGCTTCAGGGGCGTGGTCAGGCGGTCGGGATGATAGGTGCGCTCCAGGTAGCGGTCCACCTTGCCGCACAACCGCCCACGGGTGATGGGGTGATCGGGGCGCCCCTGGATGCGGATGGCGCGGCCGGTGGCGGGATCGACGGTGATCTGCCAGGCACAGGTGTCGGGGCAATCGTGGGGGCAAACGCCGGTGATGAGGGTGGGGGAGGAAGTCATAAGGGTGCGTCCAAAATGAGTTAAGGAGATTCCTTTGGATTTCAGGGGGTGAGATGCCGGGTGGATTGCGAATCCTCCCTGAGAGCTCTCTGCATCCAGCCGGATTCGCAATCCGGCGGGTTAAGCGAAAAAGTGCGCCGGATGTACGATCCGGCGCGGCGCATTATCATAGCAAACCATACAATCATTTCGGCCTTCGTGTACTAGCCCCCCCAAAAGCGCGTTCGATCACACCTGCGCTTTCTCAGCTTTGTGCGCGGCCTCCAGTTTGCGCTGGATGCGAGGCCCGGCCTGCGCCGCGCGCTGACGCACGATGGGATCGGAGGAAGCCAGCGCCCGCTCGGCCAGCGGCCCGGCTTCGGGCGCGCATAACGTCGTCAGGATGGCCCGCTGCGCGTGAATCCCGCCTTCCGCCAGCGCCTCCTCCAATCGCGGCAGATCGTCGTTCTCGCACAAAGCCGCCAACGCCATGAACGCGGCGGCCCGCACCATTGCATCCTCGTGTTCCAGCCAGGGCCAGAGGGCGTCGCGATGGGCGGGGTCGGGCAGGCGGGCGAGGATGGTCAGCAGAATCTCCGCTGAAGCCGGCGCAGGGTGATCCGCCAGAGCCCGACGCACCGGCTCCAGCGCCACATCCGGGCCCCATGAAACCAGCACATCTGCGACCTCGGCCCGAACCAGCTCGTCAGGGTCCTCGGTCAGCGCCAGGAGGGCGGGAAGCAGGTCGGGGCGAGGATGTTGCATCAGCGCGCGCAAGGCCCGCCAGCGAGCGACCGGGTCGGCTTCAGCGAGCTGATCCGGTGCGATCTTCGGGCCAGGCGCCAGGCGGGCCAGGCGGATTCGCCATTGCCCCCAGGCTTTTTTTGCAGATTCCCGCCACCGTTCAAGGCCGGACATGGCCATCTCCCAGGATGATCCATTTGTAGGTGGTGAGCTCTTTCAGCCCCATGGGCCCGCGGGCGTGCAGTTTCTGAGTGCTGATAGCCACTTCGGCCCCCAAGCCCAACTGCGCGCCATCGGTGAATCGAGTCGAGGCGTTGACATACACCGCGGCGCTATCCACCTCATCGAGAAATCGCTGGGCGTTGCCCCAATCGTTGGTGAGAATGCTGTCCGAATGATGGGTGGCGTGCTGGCGGATGTGCTCCAGAGCCTCGTCCAGGCCCGAAACCACCTTCAATCCCAACACCAGCGATAGCCACTCGGTGTCGAAATCCTCCGGGCCCGCGGGCGACACCGCTGGATCATCGCCGACGATGGCGTAGGCCCGCTCTTCGGCCCGAAAAGTGACGCCATCCCGCCCCAGCCGCTCGACCACTTTGGGTAAAAATCCCTCGGCCACGGCTTCGTGCACCAACAGGGTGTCCAGCGCATTGCACACGCTGGGGCGCTGAATCTTGGCGTTGTGGATGATGGGGACGGCCTGTTTCAAATTGGCGCTGGCATCCACAAAGATGTGATTGATGCCGATGCCGCCGGTGATGACGGGAATAGTGCTGTTGCGGCGACAGTAATCGTGCAGGCCAGCGCCGCCGCGGGGGATGATCATGTCCACGTAATCGTGCAGGGTGAGCAGATGCCCCACCATGGCCCGATCCGGGTCTTCGATGTATTGCACCGCGTCTTGCGGCAAGCCCGTCTTCTCCAGAGCTTCGTGAATGACCGTCATAATGGCCATGTTGCTGCGACGGATCTCGCTGCTGCCCCGCATGATGGCCGCGTTGCCCGTCTTGAGACTCAGCGCGGCGATATCCACCGTCACGTTGGGGCGGGCCTCGTAGATGAGACCGATGACGCCCAGGGGCGTGCGACGTTTGCTGACGCGCAGACCGTTGGGCAACACCCGGCCATCAAAGGATTCCCCCACGGGATCAGGCAGAAGCGCCACATTGCGGGTGTCGCTGGCGATATTCTCCAGGCGGGCGGGCGTCAGCGTCATGCGGTCGATGAGATTATCCCGCAGGCCCGCGGCCCTGGCGTCTTCGAGATCACGCGCATTGGCGGCCAAAATCGCGTCCTCGTGGGTCTTCAGCCCATCGGCCAGGGTGTGAAGCAGCCTGTTCTTGGTTTCGGTTGAGGCGTTGGCCAGAATGCGGGCGGCTTCTTTCGCCCGCTGGCCCATGGGAATGAGGGGATTTTCAGACATGATGCTAGTGAATTTGAGTGAGATGAGGTAACTGCTATGGTAGTCTGTCTGTTTTCGGCGGCTTGGCTTCTGCTGCGGCAGGCCCCCCCTCGCTCCCCCCCGCAAGCGGGGGGGAAGACCTCTCTGTCTGCAAAAAACTTTGCAAACCAGCGGCTCCCTCCCCTGCAAAGGAGCGAAGCGACTGGCGGGGGAGGGCCGGGGTGGGGGCCAAGT
Organism: Anaerolineae bacterium; assembly: GCA_027036755.1. Classification (GTDB taxonomy): domain Bacteria; phylum Chloroflexota; class Anaerolineae; order J102; family J102; genus M2005. The sequence continues at coordinate 14 of JALWDV010000760.1, read as the reverse complement.
CCAGCGGCCAGGGC
>JALWDV010000759.1 GCA_027036755.1 Anaerolineae bacterium | reverse complement strand
CGCCAGTGCGCCGCCTGCGGGCGAGGGCGACGCGGCCGCGGGCGAGAAGGCCTTCAACGGCAACGGCTGTAACGCCTGCCATACCGATGCAGATACGCCTGTGGCCCCGACCCTGTACGGCATCTACGGCAAAGAGATCAAGCTGGCCGATGGCAGCACGATTACAGTGGATGACGACTACCTCCGCGAATCCATCGTCGATCCTCAGGCGACTCTGGTGGATGGCTACGGGCCGGTGATGCCCCCCACCTACGCCAACCTCGACGCCCAGGTCATCACCGACATCATCGCCTACATTCGCTCCCTGGCTCAGTAAGGGGGCCGCATCGCTGGTTTCTGAAGGGGCGTAGCAGGAATGTTGCGCCCCTCTTTTTATCTGGAGAGTTGGAATGGTAAAAGAGTCTTCGAAACGGGCGATTCTTATCGTGGGGATTGCCCTGGCAATAGTGTTCGGGCTGTTGTTGGTTGCAGTCTCCTTCCAGGGAGTCTCCTCTTTGATTTCTAGTGAGCCTGCATCTTCGCCAAATCATTCCCCGCAACGGGAACATCAGGTGGATGCTCCCAAGGGAGATTATAGCTCAACTGGCGTCGACAGGGGGGAAGCCATGTTCGGCGAACTGGGGTGCGTGGCCTGTCACACCGACGCAGATACGCCCGTGGCCCCGACTCTGCATGGCATCTACGGCAAGGCGATCAAGCTGGCCGATGGCGGCACGGTGACAGTGGATGACGACTATCTCCACGAATCCATCAAGGAGCCCGGCGCTAAACTGGTCGAGGGTTACAGCAACATCATGCCCAAGAGCTATGGCGTGGATCTCAGTGAAGATCAGATTCGGGACCTCATCGTCTACGTCAAGTCATTGAAGTAGTTGCTGGCTGTGTCCGGCAGTGTGAGGGTGCAGCAGGAATGTTGCGCTCTTCTTTTTGGCAAGTTGGCGACATCCCCGATTCTGTTCGTTTCGGCTACCTGGATGGACGAAAAACGGGTATAATGCACTGGATTGGCTGACCATGAAACGCTGTATTCGCATCTCACCCGGGTGAGGACGCACCCGGTTATTCTTCCCGCCTGGCGGGATTCCCACCCTGGAGCTGACGCTATGAGCACACTCTCTCACGTCTATGATGAAACCGACCAACTGCTTGCCCACACCCTGCGCTTGCTGGCGGTGGACGCCATTCAGGCCGCGAATTCGGGGCATCCTGGCCTGCCTTTGGGCACGGCCGACATGGTAACCGCACTGTGGACGCGCTTCCTCAAGCATGATCCCGCGCGTCCCACCTGGCCCGACCGGGATCGCTTCGTCCTCTCGGCCGGGCACGGCTCCGCCCTGCTTTATTCTCTGCTACATCTGTTCGGCTATCCCATCTCGCTGGATGAACTGAAGCATTTTCGACAGTGGGGCTATGTCACGGCCGGGCATCCCGAATACGATCCCGAGCGGGGCATTGAGCTGACCACAGGCCCCCTGGGGCAGGGCGTTAGCAGCGCTGTGGGCATGGCCCTGGCCGAGCGCTGGATGGCCGCCCGCTTCAATCGGCCCGATTTCCCCATCGTGGATCATTACACCTATGTGCTGGCTTCTGACGGCGACCTGATGGAGGGCGTCTCTCACGAGGCCGCGTCCCTGGCCGGGCATTGGGGGCTGGGCAAGCTCATCGTCCTCTATGACGACAACCACATTTCCATCGACGGCTCCACCGATCTCAGCTTCAGCGAGGATGTGCTGCAGCGCTTCTCAGCCTACGGCTGGCACACCCTCCGGGCCAACGGGCATGACATGGCTTCGGTGGATGCGGCCATCCGTCAGGCCCAGGCCGAAACCGGTCGTCCCTCCATCATCGCCTGCCGCACCCACATCGGCTATGGCAGCCCTCTGCACGACACTGCCAAGGTGCATGGCTCGCCCCTGGGGCCCGATGGCGTGCGGGCCACCAAGGAATTCTTTGGCTTCCCGCCCGACCAGGATTTCTTCATCCCCGACGAAGTCCCGGCCCGGGTGGCCGAGGCCATCCAGCCGGGCGCGGCCGCCCGCGAGGACTGGGAGGCCATGATGGCCGATTATCGTCAGGCACACCCCGAGCTGGCCGCGGCATGGGATATGCTGGTGAGCGGAGCGCTGCCCGATGGTTGGGAGCGGCACCTGCCCGACTTCACCGGCGAGAAACCCCTGGCCACTCGCGCCACCTCGGGCAAGGTCATCGCTGCGCTGGCTCCGGCGTTGCCCA
>JALWDV010000758.1 GCA_027036755.1 Anaerolineae bacterium | reverse complement strand
TCCTTGCACTAGCCGGATAAATCCGGCTAGTGCAAGGAGGCGTAAGTCGTTGTATAGTTGATTGCTTGCGCTTGCGCCCAGCCGGATATGCGATCCGGCGGGTCAAACGTGAAAAGTGCGCCGGATCGCACATCCGGCGCGGCGCATTATCATAACAAACCATACAATCATTTCGGCTTTCGTGAACCAGCCCCGCAGGGGCGCTGTTCCTAGTCGGGGGACTTTATCCCCCGGCGTTGGCGGCGGGCGCGAAGCGCCCCGGGCCTATAACCGGACTATTTTGTCAATGTTCATCGAACCCGCCCTGAGAGCTCTCTGCATCCAGCCGGATTCGGAATCCGGCGGGTCTGGTAAAGCCAATGCCCCCTGAAATCCTGTTGAGCCCGAAAAACAATCTCTCCTGCGTCATTTCGAGGGAGCCCAGCGACTGAGAGGTGCAACGCACTTAACACGGGCCTCAAGTGCGTCGCACCTGGGGGGATTCCTCCTCCCCGCGGTCGTCGGAATGATGTAACCAGGGATTTCCATCGGCGTCGGCGTGCTGCCGCTCGTGGCCACTGCCAACGTCTTGCCCTTTCTTCCCTTTTTTGCCATCGCAAGAGATTATGCTAAAATCCTTGGCAATAACAACAAAACAAACCTTTCTGTCACATTTTTGAACAAACCCACTGATGTTAGCTATCGAACGACGCGATTACATTTTGAAGAAGCTGCAAGAGACCGGACGCGTGCAGGTGTCGGAGTTGAGCGAGACGCTGCAGGTTTCACGCATGACCATCCATCGGGATCTGGATGCGCTGGCTGAAGAAGGGCTCATCAGAAAAGTCTTTGGGGGCGCTGTCTCCGTCGTTGACTATCGGCGGGAGGAGCCAGCGGGTCGGTGCGCGCTGTGCGGGCGTCCCGTGAACATCCACACACGCGTGGTGCTGCACACCCGGCAGGGGAATCAGATCGAGGCGTGTTGTCCCCATTGCGCGTTGCTGCTGTTGGAAACCCGGGACGACATTGTTTCGGGCCTCGCGGTTGATTTCATTCACGGGAAGATGGTCAATCTCAAGACGGCCACATTTTTGGTGAATCCCGACGTCGTTGTATGCTGCACGCCGCCAGTCCTTTGTTTTGCAGATGAGGAGGAGGCGCATCGTTTTCGACAAGGTTTTCACGGCGAGTTGACGTCTCTCAACAAGGCCCAGGAGCTTACAACTCGCTATATGAGTTTATCCGCATCGGATTGATGCACCCTTTTTTCTTTCCCCTGGAGGTTTTACATGTCTGCAACAACCAAGCGTTTTGGCGTCATTGTGATCATTTTGCTGCTGGTTGTAAGCGTTAGCGCGTGTGGCGGCAGCAAAGGCCCGGATATCAAGATTTCCAATCCCTGGGCCCGCCCTTCGCCCAAAATGGCGACCAGCGGCGCGGCCTACATGATCATCGAGAATAAAGGCAAGGAAGATGATGCGCTTATCGGTGCGGAAAGCGACGTTAGCAACAACACCGAAATCCATGAGATGGTGGTGGATGAAAATAGCGTCATGCACATGAAGCCCGTGGAAGGCCAGCGGCTGACGATTCCGGCCAGGGGCAAGGTGGAATTGAAGCCGGGCGGCTACCACATCATGCTCATCAACCTGAAACATCAACTGCAGGAAGGCGAGATCGTTCATCTCACGCTCAAATTCGAGAAATCGGGCGAGATGAAGGTCGATGCGCCCGTCAAGATGCTCAAATAACGACTAGCAATTTCAAATAGGTGCGTCCTTTTTCGGTTGAAGCGTTTGCCACGTCCGCCCGGCGATGAAGTCGCCGGGCTACAAAACAGCGCCGGATAAATCCGGCTAGTGCAAGGAGGCGTAAGTCGTTGTATAGTTGATTGCTTGCGCTTGCGCCCAGCCGGATATGCGATCCGGCGGGTCAAACGTGAAAAGTGCGCCGGATCGCGCATCCGGCGCGGCGCATTATCATAACAAACCATACAATCATTTCGGCTTTCGTGAACCAGCCCCGCAGGGGCGCTGTTTCTAGCCGGGGGACTTCATCCCCCGGCGCTGGCGGCGGGCGCGAAGCGCCCCGTTAATGAATGGATTATTTTAACTTTCCAACTCATTTGGGACGCACCCATTTCAAATTTGGCCTGGTGACAAGCCCCCCTCCCGGCCTCCCCCCGCTTCGGCTGACGCCTTGCAGGGGGAGGAGCCCATCGCTTTGCCAATTTGTGTTGCAGATGGTCATCTCCC
>JALWDV010000757.1 GCA_027036755.1 Anaerolineae bacterium | reverse complement strand
CGGCGACGCCGCGCCGCTGCGGATAGCGACCCGCGAGGTCGCCCGCCCCACGACAACGCCCGCCCGCGCCTTCACCGAAACCATCACCCTCGAGACCAACAGCACCTATCAGGCCCAGGTGCGAGAGGGCGATCCCTGGCTGGGGCAGCGTCTCTTCGCTCCCGCCGAAGAAACTCTCACCGTGCGAACGCCCAACCCCACCGCCGAGGCCGCCCATCTGACTGCGACGGTGTGGGCCGCCACCGAAGCCAAAGGAGACATCGATCATCACCTGTTCTTCACCCTCAACGGCCAGCCGCTGGGCGAAGAGAGCTGGGATGGAAGGGGCTTGCACGTCATCGATCTGCCCATCCCCGCCGGGGTCCTCGCCGAGAGCAATGAATTGATCATCGCCTCGCCGGGCGACACGGGCGCGGTGGCGGACCTGGTGTATCTGGACAAGGTGAGCGTCAGCTACCGGCGGCGGCTGCAATTCGATGGCGGGCAATTGCTCTTCGCTATCGACGCGCAGGCCGCGGCCATCGAAAAACCAGCGAGCGACTCGTTTCGCCTTTGGGATGTCACCGATCCACTAAAGCCGGTGGAGCTGCGCGTCGACATCCCCGCCCGGGCCCAGCCCCTCGCCTTCCAGGAGGAGGACGCGGCGCCTCGGGTCTACATCGCGTTCGATGACGCGCCTCGCAAACCCGCGGCCCTTGGGCTGGCTCCGCCCCCGCTGCAAGCGCCCGAGCAGAGCGTGGATTACATCGTCATCGCTCACCCCGACCTGGCCGACGCGATGCAGCCTCTGCTCGAGTGGCGCGAAGCGCAGGGGCTGAAAACGACCCTCGCCACCACCGAGCAGATCTATCTCGAATTCAGCGGGGGCATGCAATCGCCCGAAGCCATCACTGAATTTCTGCGCTGGACCCTGGCCACCTGGCCCAAGCCCGCGCCCCGTTTCGTTCTGCTGGCGGGCGACGCCAGCTACGATCCCCTCGATTATCTGAACGCGCCCAACAAGAACCTGGTTCCCACCGCCTTCGTCTCCACGGTGGTCATGGGCGAGACGGCCAGCGACAACGCCCTGGCCGATGTGGATGGCGACGGCCTGCCCGACCTGGCCATCGGGCGCTTCCCCGCACAGACGCCGGCAGAGATCGCGGCCATGATCGCCAAAACCATCGATTACGAGAAGGAGCTTCCTGCGGGCGATTGGGCGCGCAAGTGGCTATTCGTGGCCGATGACGACGATCCCTTCTTCAGTAATTTCAACGGCGAGATCATGGAGATGCTCCCTGCCGAGTTCGAGACGGAGAATCTGGTCATCGCCCCTGATAACGCTGTGCGCGACGATTTGCTTACGGCGCTGAACCACGGGCGGGGACTGGTGAGCTACATGGGCCACGGCGCGGTGGACATCTGGGCCAAAGAGGAGATTTTCACCAGCGGGGACGTGGCGGGCCTGACGCAAGAGGGACGGTTGCCCATCATGCTGGTCTGGGCCTGTCTCAACGGTTACTTCCAGCATCCCAAACGCACGTCTCTGGGCGAGACGTTGCTGATCACGCCCGAAAAGGGGGCGGTGGCTGGGCTCTTCCCCACTGGCGAAACCTTCCCCAACGAACAACTCATCATGGCCCGCGCCTTGTTCGACGCCAACCTGGCCACGACATCCACCCTGGGCGAGGCGCTGCTGCAAGCGACCCGGCAGCTTGATCCCGAAAATTCCAATCAGCGGGACATCATCCACACATTTGCGCTGCTGGGCGACCCCGCGCTAAAACCCTCCTGGCGATGAGCTGGCCCAAATCGTGACGATACAGCTCACATGTCAAACTTTGAAGGTTAGAGCCGCTAACAGGCGACATGCCAGGGTCGCAAAACGTCAAGCGTCAAACGTCATTATCCTGCTGTAACGATGTCATGGATCATGCAGGACGATGCTTTGCCCCCTGACGTTTGACAGCCTGCCCTGAGCGAAGCCGAAGGGTTTTACGCATGACGTGGGTTGGCATCAATGGCCGACGTTGCTTCGCCAGGCGTTTTTTCGCTGTGGTCTGTATAGTTACGATGATTAAAGCGAAAACCACGCTGATTCCATCTTTAATGGTAACGGCTAATGTAGTTGGCCCCAATCGTCCTCTTTTGCCACGACGACACGACGGAAACGAAGGCACGAAGTCATTCAAAAAAGATTTTATCCGTGTTTCCTCCTATCCGTGTCGAGTGAACAGGACTACGTTAGCAATCACCTTT
>JALWDV010000756.1 GCA_027036755.1 Anaerolineae bacterium | reverse complement strand
ATCAAAAGGTGAAAGGAGAAATCCTTGCTCGCCGGGCGAGAAATGTCTCACGCAAAGGCGCAGAGCCGCAAGGGGAAAAGAGGCGTAACTGCTAATGTGGCCCTGTTCACTCGACACGGATAGGGGGGAAACGCGGATAAAATCTTTGGGTGTGTCTAAATGAGTTGAGAACCAAATTGGCGGGCGCAGGCCCGCCTTCGGGACGAAGTCCCCAAGAGACTGAATTCATTCGGCCAGTGCCCGCCGCCAGTCCAAAGCGTCGACTAAAGTCGTGCTGTTGAGCCCTGCGGGCTGAAGGGCGACCTACGTCGCCCAGCTTTCCAGCCGAAATTGGACACACCTAAATCTTTTTTGAATGACTTCGTGTCTTCGTTTCCGTCGTGTCTTCGTGGCAAAAAGTGGTGGCGAGACCTCGGTGGTTACTTGATCTCGAGGAAATCGAACGCGGCGGCCAGGGTGCGAAAATCGCCCGAGAGTTCGAGATACGCGTCATCCGGCGCGATGGTCTCGGCAGCAGAGCCGGGCGCAGCGCCCGCGACGCCCACCAGCGCATGGGCCCGCCCCGCGATCTCTTCGGGAGAGGTCGCGCCAGAGCCCAGACGCTGCAACGCGGTCACCAGCTCCGGGCTGACGAAATCGCCCGCACCCTCTCGCGTAGCGAGGGTCACGATGCGCCCCTCTTCTGTGCCGTCGAGATACGTCACCAAACGCTGCACCTCGTAGGCGTTGGCCACCGTATCGAAGCCCTGTTTATCCAACACCTTGCCCGATTTCGGGTCCAGTACGGTGACATTGTAGCCGCGGCGGCCAAAAGAGGCGTCGGTCTGCTGGCCCGAGGCGTCGGTGAGGGTGATGAAGGCCTGATCGAAGGCGTGCACAGCGATGTTCACCGGGCTCTGCACGCCCGTGCCGCCGATCGTGGCTTGTTGCAATTTCTGGCGCGGGCTTTCGGCGTATTTGAAGCTGAACCACAGGTGATTTATGCCCGGCCGCGGCGTGATCTCGAATTCGTATTCGTTCCAGCCCGGAAAGAGGACGGTGGTGGCGACGCGCTGGCCGTTGAGCCTGAGGGTGAGATATTGATCGGGCGCGCCGGGCCAGGAGAAGGGCTGGGCCCGGAAGCGTAGCTTGCGCGGGGTCGCGTCTTCGCTGCGGAAGATGATTTGCGAACGGCGGGCCGTGGCCCAGACGCCATCTGCGCCCCCCACATCGGGCTCATCCCCGGCCCAGCCGTCGGCCCGCCACAGATCAGTGTTCTGCGCGCCGAAATCCAGCGTCAGGGGCAGGGGAGCGCCCGGGGTCACGCTGTAAATCTGGATGACGCCGTCATCGATGATGGGGGCGTCGTCGTGGGGGATGAGCGCCAGCGCGGTTTGCTGGCTGGCCCGCCAGGTGTCGGCGTAGGGCAGGCGGCCCGGCACTGGGGGCAGGATCATCAGGTAACGCACGCCCCACAGGGTGACCACATCTTGCACCTGCTCGCGTGCCGCGGCCAGGGTGGCGTCATTCGCGGGATGCCCGGCCTCGGCGTCGGCGATGGCCTGCACCAGGGGCAGACGGGCGAAATAATCGAACTTGATGGGCGGGTTGCGAGAGGTGTTGCCCGAGATGATGGGCTTGTGATGCGCGGTCATGTAGTACTGGGCCTGGGTGCGCTCCACGCCCAGCACGCCGAAGCTGTTGCGCCAGCCCATGGGGATCTGCAGCACCGCGCCATCGGGTTTGGCCGCAAGCTGCTGGATGGCTGGCGGGATGCGGGCGTCGGTGGTGGGCAGGGGTGTGGCCGCATGTTCGAAGAGTACGCCCGCGGCCAGCAGGATGACGATGAGGGGAGCGAGCCGCCGTCGCCGCGAGTTCGCCCGCACGCGCCCCAGCAGCCAGAACGTCCCCCACGCAGCCAGCATGGCCAGCGTCAGCATCAGCACGATGCTCCAGCGGTTGGCGGTGCGGTTGCCCTTGACGAAGGGGATGTAGTGCAGCAGGATGAAGGGCATGGGGATGGAGGTCTCCAGCCCGTCGAAGTCGTAGATGATTTTGCCGTAGATTTGCAACAGCGGGCCCAGGGTGAACAGGCCCGCGAGGATGGCCGCGACGACCCAGCCCCGGGCCTTCTTCCATCCGGCGATGGCGCCGATGAGGGCCAGGCCCGCGGTGACATAGCCCAGGAAGACGGTGTTGATGTCCCGGAAGGGCGCGGTTCCCTCCTGCACCGCGCGCAGCCGCGTCGGCCAGTCTGCGC
>JALWDV010000755.1 GCA_027036755.1 Anaerolineae bacterium | reverse complement strand
GGGGTGGGGGCAGGAGGGAGGCCGGGAAGAATGAAATCGCCTCCTTGCCTCTTGCAGATTCTAAATTTGGAATTGCTGCTGATGTAACGATGTCATGGCTCATTGCGGGGCACATTTTTGACGATAACAGCCTGACGTTTGACGTTTTACACATGACGTGGGTTGGCATCAATGGCCAACGTTGCTTTGTCAGACGTTTTTTTTCGCTGTGGCCTGTATAGTTACCATCAATCATTGATATGGGTGTGTCCAAAATGAGTTGGAAAGTTAAAATAATCCATTCATTGGCTGGGCGCTTCGCGCCCGCCGCCAGCGCCGGGGGATAAAGTCCCCCGGCTAGAAACAGCGCCCCTGCGGGGCTAGCCGGATTTATCCGGCGCTGTTTTGTAGCCCGGCGATGAAGTCGCCGGGCGAACGTGGCAAACACTTCCAACCGAAATTGGACACACCCCATTGATATGGCGCGGCCACGGGCATGACGCGACAAGACAGAACCATTGTGCACCGCGTCATAAATTTGTCAGATTCCTCACTTTGTGGTAAAAGTAAGAAAGATATGATGCACAGCGTCATGGAATCGTCAAGCATAAAACGTCAAGCGTCATAAGCAGCGCCGTCGCGCCATGGCGTGTGACGCATGACGTGTAACGGCTAACGTACTCGACTTCAAGCCTCAAAAAGCCACGAAGGCTCGAAGTTTTTCGAAGACACGAAGGAAAAATTAAAGAAAAACACTTCGCGCCTTCGCCTTTCTTCGTGTCTTCGTGGCAAAAAGTGGTGGCGACACCTTTGCAGTTACCATGACGTTCACACAATCGCATACAACACCTCTCACTCACCAAAGGAGACGCGTCATGCCCCGAACAATCCGCCGTGCAGCCGTCATTGGCGCCGGCACAATGGGCGCCGCAATCGCCGCTCATCTGGCCAATGCCGGCATTCCCACTTATTTGTTGGATATTGTTCCCAGAGAGCTCACGCCCAAAGAAAAGGCGAAAGGGCTCACCCTGGAAAGCCCCGAGGTGCGCAATCGCATCGTGCGCGAGGGCTTTTTGCGGGCGAAGAAGAGCAAACCCGCATCTTTCTTCAACGAAGACGCTGCAAAACTCATCACCCTGGGCAATCTGGAAGACAATTTCGATTGGATTGGTGAAGCGGACTGGGTCATCGAAGCCATTGTGGAGCGGCTGGACATCAAACAAAGCCTGATGGCCCGCATCGATGAAGTGCGCAAAGATGACGCCATCGTCAGCTCCAACACCTCGGGCCTGCCCATTCACGCCATCGCCGAAGGCCGCAGCGACGGCTTCCGGGCGCACTTCCTGGGCACGCACTTCTTCAACCCGCCCCGCTACATGAAGCTGCTGGAAGTCATCCCCACGCCCGACACCGACCCGCAGGTGGTGGAGGACGTCATCTGGATCGGCGAGGAAGTGCTGGGCAAGGGCATTGTCATCTCCAACGACACGCCCAACTTCATCGGCAACCGTCTGGCCTTCATCTCCTTCGCCTATGTCATCGAATACGCCCTGGTCAACGGCTACACCGTGCCCGAGGTGGATTATCTCACCGGGCCCCTGATTGGCCGCCCCAAGACCGGCACCTTCCGCCTTTCGGACCTAGTGGGCATCGATGTGATGTTCCACATCGCCAAAAACCTGTACGATCTGCTGCCCCACGACCCCGAACGGGAAATCCTCAAGGCCCCCCGTTTCAGCAAGCTGCTGGCTGCCATGGTGGAAAAAGGCTGGCTGGGCAACAAGACCAAGGTCGGCTTCTCCAAGAAAGTCGTCGGCGAGGGCGGCAAGAAGGCGTACTGGCAGCTCAATCTGGAGACGCTGGAGCACGAGCCGCCGCAAAAGGCCCGCTTCGAGAGCCTGAAAGAGATCCGTAAGCTGCCGTTGCCCGAACGGCTGCGGGCGCTGGTGCAGTTGGATGACCGGGCGGGCAAGTTCGTGTGGTATACGCTTTCCCGCACCATGAGCTACGCTTCGGCCATCATGCCCGAGGTGACCTCCGACGTCATGGCCGTGGACAACGCCATGAAGTGGGGTTTCAGTTGGGAGGTCGGACCTTTCGAGACCTGGGACATGCTGGGCGTGGCCGAGACCGTCGCCCGCATGGAGGCCGACGGCATCCCCGTGGCCGATTGGGTGAAGGAGATGCTGAACCAGGGCGGCGAAAGCTTCTATCGCACCCACAACGGCAAGAAGCAGCGCTGGGTCATCGGCCAGGGCTACCAGGACATCGTCACCAATCCCAAGCTCATCGTGCTGGATGAGCTGAAGCAGGAAGAGAATCGGGTCATCGCCGCCAACCCCAGCGCCTCGCTCATCGACCTGGGCGATGGCGTGCTGCTGTTGGAATTCCACGCCAAGACGCCCACGGGCCGGGTGATGAACATGCTGGACACCGACGTGTTCGACATGGTGCAAAAGGCCCTGACCCGGCTGGACACCGATTTCGACGGCCTGGTCATCGGCAATCAGGGCGAGTTCTTCTCGGCCGGAGCCAATGTCTTCCTCATCGCCATGAACGCGCAGCAGGGCAATTGGGACACCCTGGACGAGCTCAGCCGCTATCTGCAGAACATGCGCCAGGTGTTCACCAGCCATCCCAAGCCCATCGTGGCCGCGCCCTTCGGCGTCACCCTGGGCGGCGGCACGGAGATTTCCATGGCTGCGGATCGCATCGTGGCCGCAGCCGAGACCTACATGGGCCTGCCCGAGGTGGGCGTGGGCATCATCCCCGCCGGCGGCGGCACCAAAGAGATGGTGCGCCGGGTCATCTCCCCCGCGGCCAGGGTCGAGCATCCGGGCATGCAGAAATATATAGAGAAAGCGGCCCTGACCATCGCCACCGCGCAGATCTCCACCAGCGCGGCCGAGGCCCGCGACATCGGCTTCCTCGATAAATGCGACCGCATTGTGATGAACAAGGACTTCCTCATCGCCGAGGCCAAGAACGAGGTGCTGGCCATGTTGCAGCAGGGCTATCGCCCGGTGTTCGAGGCCAAGAACTGCTACGCCACGGGCCGAGACATGTACGCGGTGCTCGAGGTCTTTGTGGAGATGCAGAAAGAAGCGGGCTACATCAGTGAGCACGACGCCAAGATCGCCCGCAAGCTGGCCTTCGTCATCACCGGCGGCGATGTCACCCGCCCGCAGTGGGTGGATGAGCAGTACATCCTCGATCTCGAGCGCGAAGCCTTCCTCTCCCTGGCGGGCGAGCCCCTGAGCCAGGCCCGGATGTGGCACATGCTGCAAACCGGAAAACCGCTCCGCAATTAATGATTAATGATCAATGATTAAAGGGTAACTGCTTCGGGACTTCGTGGCAAAGAATGGCAAGATGCCTGAGCAGTTATGATTGAAAGAAGGCAAAGTATGTTTCCCTGTCTTTAATCATCAATCTTTAATCATTGGCTCCACTGCAAAAAGGTCATTTCACCACGGAGACACGGAGGACACGGAGAAAATAGTGGTAGTTCACAGAGAAATTCCTCTTCAAATCTCACCTTTTTCTTCCTCCGTGCACTCTGTGCCTCCGTGTTGAAGGTTTTTTCAGTACAGCCAATCATTCATTTTTGAATTTTCTCTCCCATCAAAAGGAGTTACCCCTATGACTCACGAAGCAGTAATCGTAGCTGCTGTACGCACCCCGGTGGGCAAGGCGCCCAGGGGCACGCTGCGCAACACCCGGCCCGAAACCCTGGGCGCCACCGTTCTCAAAGAGCTGCTCAATCGCACGCCCGGCGTCACCCCCGAGATGATCGAGGATGTGATCATCGGCTGTGCGTTCCCCGAAGGCAAGCAAGGCATGAATCTGGGCCGCATCGTGGTGCACGCCGCGGGCTGGCCCAACAGCGTCACCGGCATGACCGTCAACCGCTTCTGCTCCTCCGGCCTGCAAACCATCGCCCTGGCCGCGCAGCGCATTCAGGCCGGATACGATGAAATCATCGTGGCCGGGGGCATCGAGAGCATGAGCGCCGTGCCCATGGGCGGCCTGGTGTTCGAAGCCTATCCCGAGCTGGCCGCCAATCATCCCGGCGTCTACATGGGCATGGGCCTGACCGCCGAACGGGTGGCCGAGCAATACAACATCAGCCGCGAAGACCAGGACGCGTTTGCGCTGCGCTCGCATCAGCGGGCCGCGGCCGCCATCAAGGAAGGCAAATTCGAGGCCGAGACCACGCCCGTGCCCGTGAAAGAGAAATGGGTGGATGAGTACGGCGCGGTGCATGAGGAGGAAAAGCTCTTCACCACCGATGAAGGCGTGCGCTTCGACACCAGCATGAAGGCCCTGGCCCGGCTGCGCCCGGTCTTCAAGGTGGGCGGCACCGTCACCGCGGGCAACAGCAGCCAGACCAGCGACGGCGCGGCCGCGGTCATGGTCATGTCCCGCCGACGCGCGGGCGAGCTGGGGCTCAAGCCCCTGGCCCGGTTCGTGGGCTTCGCGGTGGGCGGCGTGGACCCCGAGGTGATGGGCATCGGGCCCATCGCAGCCATCCCCAAAGCGCTCAAAGTCACGGGCCTGAGCCTGGAAGACATCGACCTCATCGAACTGAACGAAGCCTTCGCCTCCCAGAGCCTGGCCGTCATTCGCACCCTGGGCCTGAACGAGGAGATCTCCAACGTCAACGGCGGCGCCATCGCCCTGGGCCACCCCCTGGGCGCGACGGGCGCAAAGCTGACCACGCAGCTCCTCTACGAGATGGGCCGTCGCGGCGGCCGCTATGGCATGGTCACCATGTGCATCGGCGGCGGCATGGGCGCGGCGGGCATCTTTGAGAATTATCAATAGCCCAGCCACACCATTGTAACCATACGTCATGTCGAAGCGAAGCGAGACATCCCCTTGCAGACGAGGAATTTTCTTCAGCGAAGGAGATTTCTCCTCCCTTCGGTCGTCGAAATGACGTCGTCAACGGAGGCAACACATGTACACCTTCGATCTCACCGACGAACAGCGGATGCTCACCGACATGGTGCATCGCTATTCCGAACGCACGTTACGCAAAATCTACCGCGAGGCCGAGGAGGCCCGAGAACTGCCGCCCGAGGTTATCGAACAGGGCTGGGAGCTGGGCCTGCTGCCCGCATCCCTGCCCGAAGACTACGGCGGATTTGGCGAGTACTCCGCGCTCAACGGCGCGCTCATCGCCGAAGAGCTGGGCTACGGCGATATGGCCGCCAGCCTGGCCCTGCTGGCCCCTAACCTGGTGGCCACGCCCATCTATCTTTGCGGAACCGAAGCGCAGAAGCAGACCTATCTGCCTCTGTTCACCGACGCAGAGCCGCCGCGGGTCGCCTCCGCCTTCCTGGAACCGGTCATCCTCTTCGATCCCTACCAGCTTCGGGCCACGGCCCGCCGCCAGGGCGACGACTACATCCTCAACGGCAAGAAGGCCATGGTCATCAGCGCCGATGAGGCCGAGCTCTTCCTCATCTACGCCCACGACGAGGAGGCCGACAGCACCCAGGCCTTCCTGGTTCCCGCCCCGGCCGCGGGCCTGAGCATCGGCCAGCGGGAGAAGTGGATGGGCTTCAACGCGCTCAAGACCTTCGGCGTCGAGTTGAAGGATGTGCGGGTTCCCGCCGCCAATCGTCTGGGCGGCGAAGCGGGCATCGATGTGCAGCGCATCCTCAACAGCAGCCGCATCGCGCTCAGCGCCCTGGGCGTGGGCCTGGCCCGGGCCGCGTACGAATACGCCCGAGACTACGCCAAAGAGCGCGTCGCCTTCGGCGAACCCATCGCCCATCGTCAGTCCATTGCCTTCATGCTGGCCGAAATGGCCATCGACATCGACGCCACCCGCCTGATGGTGTGGGAGGCGGCCTGGAAGCTGGACAAGGGCGAGAACGCCACCCACGACGCCTACCTGGCCGCGCGCTACGCCACCGACGTCTCGCTGAAGGTGACCGATGGCGCGGTGCAGGTGCTGGGCGGGCATGGCTACATCCGCGAGCATCCCGTCGAGCTGTGGCTGCGCAACGCCCGCAGCCTGGCCACGCTGTTAGGGGCTGTGATGATATAGCCATCAGCTACCGATGAAAATCTCACGCAAAGGCGCAAAAGCCGCAAGGATTCTTTGCTTCTTTTTTCCTTTGCGCCTTGGCGTCTTTGCGTGAGATCTATTTTCAAAGCAGGAGGCCCTTATGCCAATCGATTTCGAAACGCCCGAAGAAGTCAAGAACCAGGGCAATCTCACCAGGATGGTTGCCGAGCAAGTGGTGCGCAAGCACTCGCGCTACTACGATGAACACGAGCACGAGCGGCCCAAGGAATACATCAACTTCATCTGGCCCTTCATGCAATCCATGGAGGCCGCCAGCCTCAAGCGCTCGCTGAGACGCGCCCACAACGGCAATGGCAAGAGCAGCAACGGCAACGGCAAGAAAAAGCCCTCCACCTTCCAGGTCGGCATGATTCACCTCATCGAGAACCTGTCTTGGGGCGATGCGGGCATCTATCTGTGCACGCCCGCCAGCGGTCTGGCCGGCGCGGCCATCCAGGCCGTGGGCACGCCCGATCAAAAGGAGCGCTTTTTGGATCGCTTCACCCATGGCGAGCCAAAGTGGGGAGCGATGGCCATGACCGAGCCCCAGGCTGGCTCCGACACCAGCGCCATCCGCACCCGGGCCCGCCTGGACCCCGAAACCAACGAATGGGTGCTGAATGGCGAGAAGATCTTCGTCACCAATGGCAAGCTGGCGCTGGAAGAAAGCGACGGCCTCATCGTGGTGTGGGCCACGCTGGATCCCGGCATGGGACGGGCGGGCATGCGCCCCTTTGTGGTGGAAGCGGGCACGCCCGGCGTCACCGTCACCAAGCAGGAGCACAAGCTGGGCATTCGGGCCAGCGACACCGTCTCCATCGTGTTCGAAGA
>JALWDV010000754.1 GCA_027036755.1 Anaerolineae bacterium | reverse complement strand
GCTTCGGTGAGGAAGACGGGCAAGGTGGTGCTGGCGTCGGACGCGGTGGAGCGCGGCTCCTTCATGCACACTGTGGCCTCCAATCTGGGCCAGATCGCCTTCGATTATCTCGATGGCCCGCCCGTGGTCGTGGGCTCCCGCAACTGGATCACCCCGCCCGCAGAGCTGGAAGAGCACTTCTTCCCGCAGAAGGAATGGATTATCGACGCCCTGCACGAGCGCATCCTGCCTCTGCCGGGCCACGTTCCCACCACCCGGCAAGCCACGTCGGAGATTATCCGCCGCAACCGCCTGGGCGTGTGAGGTGGATAGTGGATATTGGGTATTGGATATTCGGCGCGTTCCTCAATACCCAATATCGGCTCTACTGAAAAAACCTTCAACACGGAGGCACAGAGTGCACGGAGGAAGAAAAAGGTGAGATTTGGAGATGTTTTTCTCCGTGAACTATCACTATTTTCTCCGTGACCTCCGTGTCTCCGTGTTGAAATGATCATTTTGCAGTGGTCTCAATATCTAATACCCAGTAACGAATATCAAGTCTCTCTTCGTAACTGCTAACGTACCCCGGTTAACAAACCACAAAGGGCACAAAGGCACGAAGACACGAAGAAAAAATGTATAAATTTCCCTTTGTGCCTTTGTGTCTTAGTGTTCTTAGTGGTTTTCGGGTGATGCCCGGTGACGACCTGAGCAGTTACCTCTCTTCTCTCCCTTTCTGTCATTGCCGATTATGAACAATCTTCAGGAACTTTTCTTCCGCTACGGTCAATCCGTTTGGCTGGATTTCATCAGCCGGGACGTGCTGGAAGCGGGACAGCTCAAGGCCCTGCTGGATATGGGCGTCCGCGGCGTCACCTCGAATCCTTCCATCTTCAACAAGGCCATCAGCGGCAGCGCCCTCTATGATGACGTCATCGGGCGAATGGCCCGCGAGGGCGCCAGCGCTTTCGACATCTACGACGTTATCTCCCAGGCCGACATCACCGCGGCCGCGGATGAGATGGCGGGCCTGTACGAGGAAAGCGTCATGGGCGACGGCTACGTCAGCATCGAGGTGAATCCCGAGCTGGCCCATGATCTCGATGGCACGCTGGCCGAGGCCCGTCGCCTGTGGCAAGCCATCGACCGCCCCAACCTGTTCATCAAGGTTCCGGCCACCGCCGAGGGCGTGCAGGCCATCCGCCAGCTTATTTCCGAGGGCGTCAACATCAACGCCACCCTCATGTTCTCTCTGGCCGATTACGACGCGGTGGCCACTGCGTACATCGAGGGCCTGGCGATGCGGGCCGCGGCGGGCCAGCCGCTGGATCATGTGGCGTCGGTGGCGTCGGTGTTCGTCAGCCGCATCGATACGGTGGTGGACCAAGCTCTGGCTGCTATCGGCAACACCGACCTCCAGGGCAAGATCGCCATCGCCAATAGCAAACTGGCCTATGCCCGTTTCAAGGAATTGTTTGCTGGCGAGCGTTGGCAAGCGCTGGTGGACAAGGGCGCGCGGGTGCAACGGCCCCTGTGGGCCAGCACCGGTGTGAAAAATCCCGCCTATTCTGACGTGCTCTACGTCGAGAATCTCATCGGCCCGCACACGGTGAACACCATGCCTTTGCACACCATCGAGGCCACGCTGGACCACGCGTTCATCTCCCGCACGGTGGATCGGGATGTGGATGTCGCCCGGGCGCAGATCTCAGCCCTGGCCGACCTGGGCGTCGACCTGGACCAGATCACTGCGGATTTGCAGGCAGCGGGCGTCAAAGCCTTCACCGACGATTTCCACAAGCTGCTGGCCGCCATCGAGCAGCGGGCGAAAGCTTTGATCTAATGTAACTATGTAGCTTGCATGTCTGACCATGAATGATGAAGCCGCCAACAGACGACATGCCAAGACCGTGAACCGTCAAGCGTCAAACGGTAATTACTAAGGTAGGCCTGCTGAGCCAACGTCCCATACAGCGTTCGTCAGTTTAGCAGCCTTGGCCGCTGGACTTGGCCCCCACCCCGGCCCTCCCCCGCCAGTCGCTTCGCTCCTTTGCAGGGGAGGGAGCCGCTGGTTTGCAAAGTTTTTGCAGACGGAGAGGTCTTCCCCCCGCAAGCGGGTGGGAGCGAGGGGGGGCTGCCGCAGCATACGCCAAGCCACCGAAAACAGACAGACTACCTTAGCAGTTACGTCAAACGTCATCTTGCTGTAACGATGCCATGCCTCATTGCAAGACGCTGCTCCGCTGACTACCACTTGACGTTTGACGTTTTACGCATGACGTAGGGCGGCGCAAAAGGCCGACGTTGCTTCGGCTGTCGTTTTCTCAGCGGGAGCTGCATAGTTGCTATCTAATTTTGTTTCTCCTCCTTTTGGGTTGAGTGAGGTTGGATAGATAACGCCCCGGTCGGGATTTTCGGGCCGGGGCGTTGTCATTTCCTTTGGATGCGTCCTAAATGAGTTGGGGCCAGCCGGGCGCTTTGGCCGAATGATGAATGTTCACAAACCAAATCGTGAGAGTGGCGTTCGCCACGTCCGCCCGGCGATGAAGTCGTCGGGCTACAAAACAACGCCGGATAAATCCGGCTAGCCCCGCAGGGGCGCTGTTTCTAACCGGAGGGCTTCATCCACCGGCGCTGGCGGCGGGCGCGAAGCGCCCCGGGCCTATAACCGGATTATTTTGTCAATGTTCATCACTCGGCAATTTGCCGGAATGAGGCATGGTTCAGATCGTCCATCCGGCATCTTTACAATTTCAGGTGGTCAACGCCTGGCAAAGTCCGTCAAACGTAAAGCGTCAAACGTCAAAGCGTGGCGAAGAAGGCTCTTTTTTACGTTTGACGTATGACGTTTGACGGGCAAATTGTAAAGATCGTTTTGAACGAGAATGAACCATGCCCGGAATGAGAACGCACCGACCGAAATTGGACACCCCCATATAAAAACGCCCCGAAAGCGAACTCTCGGGGCGTTTTTGTTATGTTGGGAGTGTACGGACGTTATGGCTGGTTTTCGGCCAGAATCTCGTTGGCTTCTTTGTTCAGTTGCGCCAGGGTTTCGCTGACATCAGCGCCTTCGAGGATGGCGTTGTATGCTTCGGAAACCTTGTTGCGAACCACGTCATAGCCGGCCACGGGCGGTTCGACCTTGCCGTATTTCAGCAGGCCAAAGGCGGTGGCGTAGGCGGGATTCTCGGCGAAGTAGTCGCCCAGCTCGGCCGCGGTGGACTTGCGCACAGGGAAGTAGTTGCTGATCTTGGCCCATTCGGCCTGCTGCTCGGGCTCGGTGAACCATTTGACGAACAGCCAGGCGGCCAGTTGCTCCTCTTCGGAGGTCTTGGGGATGCTCAGGCTGGCGCCGTAGATGTCGACCACGGGATCGGGCGTGGTGTGGGGCAGGGCCGCCACAGACCAGTTGAACTGGGCGCCGTCATTGACTGCGGACTTGTAGTAGGGCAGACCGGAGGAGGAGCCAATGGTGAAGAGCAGTTTGCCCACGCCGAAGTCGCTCTGATCGCCATATTTCTCGGCGATGATGTCGGCACAGCCGTCCTTGTACAGGTCCTGCATGAACTGCATGGCATCGTGGGCTTCCGGCGTGTCGTAGGTGAAGGCGCTCATGTCCGGCGTCATCAGATCGCCGCCGCGGCTGAAGACCATGGACGCGAAGCGGGAGGCGTCCGTGGAAATCTCATAGCCCATGGGCTTGGCGTCGGCCGGGCCTTTGGAGAAGGGCTGCTTGGTGGCGGCGCAGGCCATCTCGCGGAATTCATCCCAGGTGGTGGGCGGGCCGTCATATCCCAGCTCTTTCAGCCAATCCGCGTTGTAGTACATGACCTCGATGGAGCGGTTGGGGGGGAAGCCCAGACGCATGCCGCCGAACTGCTGGCTGATGTCAGCGTTCAGGAAGGCGGGGAAGAAGTCGTTGAGCTCTTCGTCGCTAAAGCCCCATTTCGGGCTATGCACGTAGATGTTCATATCCACCAGCGCATCGGCAAGCTGCCAGGCTGCCGCCTGGTTTTGATAGGCCACGACCAGGCTGGGAACCTCGCCCGAGGCGATGGCGGCCAGCATTTTCTTGTAGATTTCGCCATAGTGACCCTGATATTCGCCGTTGACGGTGATGCCCCATTCATTGTTCGCATTGAAGCGGTCGATCATCTTTTGCAGACCTTCTTCGCGCTTGCGGCTGTGCTGATACCAGTAGGTCACAGTCTGACCGCTGGGGTCCACGTCGGCCAGAGGATCCAGTTCCTCAGGGCTGGGGGTGGGGGTGGCCACGACTTCCTTCTCGACGACCTCGGTCACCTTGACTTCTTTCTCGACGACCTTGGTCACCTCGACCTGTTTCTCGACCACGACAGTCTCCTTGATGACCTGGGGCGTCGGCTGGGAGCAAGCCGCCAGCGCGAGCGCCGCAACCAGCGCCAGGAGCGTGATCAGGATAAGAGTTCGTTTGTTCATGAGTAATTTCTCCTCCTTAGAGAAACGAAAGAATGGTGGAAACGCAACGGGAACAGAGTTTATGCAATCGCCCGCGAAGGCAGGGTTGCATCAAGATTATACGTTAGCCACGGACAATTAGCAATTGATAATTGTCGATTTCATCAGCCCTTCAGGCCCGTGGTGGCGATGCCTTCGGTGAATTGCTTCTGGGTGAAGAAGTAGAGGATGAGCACTGGCGCGGTTGTGATTACTGCGCCTGCCAGCATCAGTTGCAGTTCGGGCCCGGCCTCGGAGATGAAGCTGTAAAGACCAACCGCAATGGGCCGCCAGTCGGGCTTGCTGGTGACGACCAGGGGCCACACCAGCGCATTCCACGAGCCGATGAACTGGAAGATGATGACAGTGAAGAGCACGGCCTTGGAAAGGGGCAAGACGACCTGCACCAAAAATCGCACGTGCCCGGCTCCATCGATGCGGGCGGCGTCCCATAATTCATCGGGAATGCCCTTGAAGAACTGGCGCATGAGGAAGATGCCGAACACGCTGGCCATGAAGGGAATGGTCAGCGAGGGCCAGTTGTTCAGCCAGGGCAACCCGATGGGATCCATGATCTTATCCAGCCGGTTGACGATGAGGAAGTTCGGAATCAGCAAGATGGTTTCGGGGATCATCATCGTGGCCAGGAAGACGCCAAAGATGACTTCTCGGCCCGGAAAGTTGATGCGAGAGAAAGCGTACGCGGCCAGCACGCACACAATGAGCATCCCCACGATGGTGATGGTGGTGATCTGAACGCTGTTCCAGAAGTATTCGTTGAAATTCGCTTCGCTCCACGCCTGCACATAATTTTGCATGCCGGCGATGGGGTCGCGAGGGAATATCCTGCGGTTGAGCATCTCGCCGCGCGTCAGCAGCGAACCCAGCAGCATGTAGATGAAGGGGGTGATCGCAACCAGCGCGCCAAGGGTGAGCGTCAGATACAGCAGGATGCGGCCGACTTTGTAACGATACCAGAATGAGACCTGTTGTTTTTCGGCGGGCTTTGCGGGGATCGTTTGGTTAGCCATAGAAAACCCTCCGTTGGGCGATGCGGTTTTGGATGTAGGTCAGGGTCAGGATCACCAGGAACAGGATCATGGCGATGGCCGAGGCGTAGCCGAATCGGGTTGAGAGATAGAATTGATCGAAGATGTAGAGACTGGCCGTATCCACCGTGCCCTGAGCCGCAGGTTCTCGCATGACCAGCACGTGGTTGATGGCTTTGAACACGCCCATCACCGTGATGATGGTGAGGAAGTAGATGGTGGGCGAGAGCAGCGGCAGGGTCACGTGGCGGAAGATATGCCAGCGATTGGCGCCATCGATCTCCGCCGCTTCATACAGATCGGTGGGAATAGAGCCCAGGCCCGCCAGGAAGATGACCGAGTTGTAGCCCACAAACACCCACAGGTTGTAGAGCATGATGGAGAGCAGCGCCAGGGATGGCCCGGCCAGGATGAACGCCAAAAAGGTGTCGACGCCCATGGTTTTGAACACTTCCTGCAGGTTGACGCCAAAGTGCCCGAACACCAGCTCCCAGATGCCGTGAGGCTCTTGCAGCCATTTTTGCGGCTGCAGACCGAGCAAGCCGATGAGCTGGTTGGCGATGCTTTCGGGGCGGCGGGAGAAGATGGCCCGGAACACGCCGGCCGAGGCCACCGTGATGGTGACGTAAGGCATGAAATAAACCATGCGATACCAATCTTTGCCTTTGATTTTTTGATAGAGCATCACCGCCAGCAGCAACGCCAGACCCAACTGCATGGGCACGATGCCCACCGCGTAAAACACTGTCACCACAAACGCCTCGAACATCTTTTGGTCGCCGCTGTCCACCATCTTCCCTATTCCCGTAATCGCTCCCCAGGCCCCGGCGATGAAGACGATAACGGCGAGGAATTTCGCAGCCATCGCCCAGGTGCGTCGTTCTTTGGTCATGCTCTTCCACAGATACCATGAACCGATCAGCAATGCGACGCCCACAGCAAACCAGAGGATGTCTTTGGGGTCGCCCAACGCTTTGGTGTAGTTCTTGAAACCCAGGAATGGCCCTTTCTTGATGCGCCAGCGGTGCAGGCTGATGTACACCGCATAGAGCAAAGGGAAGAGGCCGAATACAGTTAGCAGGATGGTGGCGGGGGCGATAAACAGATAACCTGTCACGGCTTCTTGAATAGCGCGCTTTTTTGCACCCGACATCCTTCCTTGTGAACCGTATGTTGCTGATTGTTGCGCCATGGCGTTCTCCTCATCGAGAGCGTTTCATCAACAAAATTGATAGGAGGTGAGAGTGTCGTTTCTGAGCTCAATCCACCAATGATTCAAGCAATTTTTGTAACTGCTAAGGTAGTCTGTCTGTTTTCGCTGGCTTGGCTTCTGCTGCGGCAGGCCCCCCCTCAGTCCCCCCCCCCCCGCAAGCGGTGGGGAG
>JALWDV010000753.1 GCA_027036755.1 Anaerolineae bacterium | reverse complement strand
GCTTTTTGCAGGCGGAGAGGTCATCCCTCCCGCTTGCGGGGGGGAGCGAGGGGGGGCCTGCCGCAGCAGAAGCCAAGCCACCGAAAACAGACAGACTACCTTTGCAGTTACCTTTTTTCACTCAAACCTGACAGGTTCTTGTGTCCTTGGCGGTAGGATGCGTGGTTTTCTGCCAACAACGAAGCGTGCAAGGTGCTGAATCGCTGCAGAAGGAACCTGTCAGGTTAGTTCAAGCGAAAACGATCTTGGCAGTTACCGTTTGCCGCTTGACAGCCTGCCCAGAGCGAAGCCGAAGGGTTTTACGTCCATGGCATGACGCCCGTTGGCGACTCCGGCTTTCAATGTCGCACCTGTGGCATGACGCCCGACGTTTTACGTTTGACGTTCCCGGTGCTAGAATAGGCCCAATCAATCCCATTCGCGCATGACATCATGCCATCACAAGACAAAGGAGTCACACATGAAATTCATCGATCTCACCATTCCCTTTGGCATCGGCACGCCCGCCTGGCCCACCTACGAGCCTTTGCAGGTCAAGTACTTCAAGCGCCTGGCCCCCAATGGCGCCAACGGTCAGGTGGTCACCCACAGCAATCACGTGGGCACGCACCTGGATGGCGAAATCCACTTCTACACCCCGGGCAAAGACATCGCCAGCCTGGATTTCGATTTTCTGGCGGGGGAGGCCGCGATTGTAGACATCAGCGATGTGTGCGGCGACTATGACGTGTACACGCCCGAGATGATCGAGGAGCGGGTGGAGGTGAAGGAGGGCGACATCCTCATCATCCACACCGGCTACCATCATTTTGGCTGGGATCAGCCTTATGGCAACGAGGTGCGTTACATGGTCATGCACCCGGGCCCGGACGCCCGCTTTGCCGAGTGGCTGGTGGAGAAGAAGATCAAGTGGGTGGGCGTGGATTGCGGCAGCGCCGACCATCCCATGAACACCAAAATCCGCGACTGGATGCCCGAGCAGGCCCGCCAGGCCGACGAGCATTTCCGGAAGAAATACGGCAAGCCCCTGGCAGAGTACTTCACCCCCGACATGTACCAGATGATGCACATCTGGATGTTCCCCAAGGGCATCATTCACGCCGAGTGCATCGGCGGCGACATCGATTTGCTGGTCAACCGCCGCACCCAGGTGGCCTGCTTCCCCTGGCGCTTCGTGGATGGCGAATCCAGCATCGCCCGCATCGTGGCCATGGTGGATGACGACGAATACGAGGAGCTGATGGCCAAAAAGGCGACCATGCCCAAGACCAAATTCGGCGACGCCTACGATCCCGAGCACGTCAAGCGTTTGGGCGGCCGCGGCCGGGCGTATTAGCGGAAAGATTGATGATCGAAGATTAAAGATGACGGCGGGCGGCGGTTTCCGCTGTCTGCCGTCTGTCGTCCTTTCTCACATCAACTCCCTGAACCCGGCCATCTCGCTGCGTGACGCCTATCTTTTTTATCCACGACGCGCCGCATCAATCCCTGATTCGTTGGGCGCATATCAACACAACTTTCTTTGCATGAAAACAAGGAGGATCGGCGATGAACTACAAGGTGAACATAGATGGTTTTGAAGGACAAGACATTGAAGTCAAAACGAGTTTTTGGTCAGGGCCAAAACTTTTTGTCAACGGTCAACTCGCCCCCAAGGGAAATAAGCGAGGCGAGGTGTTATTACGATCTGACGATGGCAGGCAAGTTGTCGCCAGGTGGAAATCTCGATTCATGGGATTTGACGTTTCTCAACTTGTCGTGGATGGCAAGGTGATAAATTTTGCAGAACCCCTGAAGTGGTATCAATGGGTATGGGGTGGTTTACCCATTGCTCTTGTTTTTGTTGGCGGTGCACTTGGGGCGATTGCAGGAATTGTGGGTTTTACTATCAATGCTAAAGTTTTCAGGTCTGAGATGAACAGCGTTTTGAAGTATGTTGTTTCTGGCATTGTGTCTGTTTTGACTGTTGTTGCATATTTTGTCGCTGCAGTGCTTTTCACTATGCTAATTCATTGAGCATAAATGCGCCCAACCCATTGCACAATCCTCTATCTTGTCCGACACGCCCATGCGGATTGGACGCCCGATGAAAACCGCCCGCTCTCAAAGCGAGGGCGCGAGGACGCCAAAGCGGTTGGCCATGTTTTAGCGCAGTTCCCAATCGATGTGATTTACGCCAGCCCGTATCGGCGGGCGTATGAAACGGTGGAGCCGCTGGCGCGCGCGTTGGGCTTGGAAATCAAAGTAGAGCCCGACTTGCGAGAGCGGGCGTTGGGGCGAATACAGCCAGAAGCGTTTGTGGCCGCAGTAAAAAAGACGTGGGATGATCCAATGTTTTCGCACCCGGGCGGAGAAACGAATCTTGCAGCGCAAAAGCGGGGGCTGGCTGTGCTGAATAGGGTGCGGAATACGCCCGGGCAAAGCCATGTTGTGCTTTCAACGCACGGGGTTATGCTGACGTTGCTTTTGCAGTCTTTCGACTCATCGATTGGCTTCGCCTTCTGGGCGTCATTATCCATGCCGGATGTTTATGCGATTGAATTTTGCAACGGCGGTCGCACCCAAATCAGAAGAATATGGTAACTGCTAAGGTGGTTGCCTCAATCGCCTTTTTTGTCACGAAGACGCGGAGAATATAAAGGCGCGAAGTGTTTTTCTTTATTTCTCCCTTCGTGTCTTCGAAAAACTTCGAGACTTCGTGGCTTTTTGAGGCTTAAAGTCGACTACGTTAGCAGTTACTTTCGTCAAGAAGTGGCCGAATTATCCCGAGCTCTAATTGATCGAGAGGTGCTGAGCCCCATCGAGAAGATGGAACGGATGCTGTGGCGATTCGCGTCGGGGCGGTGGGACGAATTGGTGCGGCGGCGCTACGGGCCTCTGCGCCGCACCTACGGCTTTTTCGAATCCAGCGCCTTGCTGGCGGGCGAGCAGGCCCGGCGTTTCGGCATGTAAGAAGCCGGCGCCGGGGGGTGAGGCCCCCGGTCGGGATCAGCGGGCCTGGCCGCGCTTATCCCACCAGCTCTTCCAGGGGCTTCCAGGGCAGGCCAAAGGTCTCGGCCACTGCCGGATAGGTGATGTAGCCCTTGAAGGTGTTGACGCCTTTCGCCAGCGCCGCATCTTGCTTGATGGCATTGACCACGCCGTGATTGGCCAGTTTCACCATGTAGGGCAGCGTGGCGTTGTTCAGACCGTAGGTGCTGGTGCGAGGCACTGCTCCCGGCATATTCGAGACGCAGTAATGCACCACGCCATCCACCAGGAAGGTCGGATTCGAGTGGGTGGTGGGATGAGTCGTCTCGATGCAGCCACCCTGATCCACGGCCACGTCCACCACGACGCTGCCCGGTTTCATTGCGCCGATCATCGCCCGGGTGACCAGTTTGGGGGCCCGCGCGCCCTTCACCAGCACGGCCCCGATGAGCAGATCCGCCCGTTTCACCGCTTCGGCGATGTTCACCGGGTTGGAAGCCATCGTCGTCAGGCGGCCGCCCAGCACCTCATCCAGATAGCGCAGGCGATCCAGGTTGATGTCGATGATCGCCACATTGGCGCCCATGCCCAATGCGATCTTGGCGGCGTTGGTTCCCACGGTGCCGCCGCCGATGATGACGACATCGGCCGGGCGCACGCCCGGAATGCCCGACAGCAGCTTGCCGCGACCGCCGTTCATCCGTTCCAGATAATAAGCGCCGATCTGCACGGACATGCGTCCAGCCACCTCGCTCATGGGCTGCAGCAGGGGCAGGTGGCCGTTTTCCAGCTCCACGGTCTCATAGGCGATGCCGGTGACACCGCTTTCCATCATGGCCCGGGTCAGGCCCTCCTCGGCCGCCAGATGCAGATAGGTGAAAAGAGTCAGGTCCGGGCGCAGAAACCCGTATTCACTGGGCTGCGGCTCCTTGACTTTGACCACCATCTCCGCCCCCCATGCGGCGGCTGCATCGGGCACGATTTTCGCCCCGGCCCTCTCGAAATCCTCATCGGTGAAACCACTGCCTTCCCCGGCTCCGTGCTGCACCCACACTTCGTGGCCTTCGTGTACGAGTTGCTTGACGCCGCCCGGCATCATGGCAACGCGATATTCATTGTCTTTGATCTCCTTGGGAACGCCAATGATCATCGTTGATCCTCCAATTTCGGGTGAAAAGAGTTTGGACAACCGTCCGACGGTGGCGCGGCTGTATGGCGGGCGCTTCTGGCGTGGCGTTGGCGAATGCAACGTCATCGTCAGGCGTTGTTACAAGTTTAATGAAATGAGAATGTTAGTGCAAATCAGAACATAAAAATTGCGCCCTCGGCCAAAATCGCCGAGAGCGCAACCGCTTGAAGACCTTTATTGTATCGTTTCTTCAAACTCGATGGAGACCGGCCCCACTTCTTTGGTGACGGCGTGGAGGATAACCTGATGACTTCCTGGTTCGAGGGTCTCGCCAGGGATCGAAATGGTCATCTTCTTGCCCATGCGCAGGAAAAATGGCGCTCGTTCATGGATTGCGCTGGCGGGACGGGCCTTGCTGGCGCTCACCATGATCTGGTCAGGGGCGAACAATTCCCCATCGATTTCGATAGGGCCGAGTGACACGATAGTTGTAGGCGCAATTCTATTTGTCAGCCGGAATTGAATACCGTGGCTGCCATTCTGAAGGCTGTTTTCAACATAGAAACGCCGTAACAATGCTGTCGGAATCGCCAAAACGACACCTCCTTTATACGATTGTGATACTTCTGGACGAGTTCAGAAGTGGTCTGCGCCTTTGCAGACCAGTAAAAGCATAGCATCAGTCGCCAGTTTGTACAATTACGCGATGCGTCATAGGATGGTGGTGCGCCTTTTTCCGCGCGCCAGCGCTCCACTTCCATCGCGTTTTTAGATGGACAAACGACCTGTTTGGTCTTACAATAGACATTATGGAAGGCATGGTTCATTCTCATTCAAAACCATCTTTGGCTGTACTGAAAAAACCTTCAACACGGAGGCACAGAGTGCACGGAGGAAGAAAAAGGTGAGATTTGAAGAGGAATTTCTCTGTGAACTACCACTATTTTCTCCGTGTCCTCCGTGTCTCCGTGGTGAAATGACCTTTTTGCAGTGGAGCCATCTTTACAATTTCTCCGTCAAACGTCATACGTCAAACGTCAAAAAGAGCCTTTTTCGCCACGTTTTGACGTTTGACGCTTGACGTTTCACGGTCTTGGCATGTCGCCTGTTGGCGGCTCTAGCCTTCAAGGTTTGACACGTGAGCTGTATAGTCGCCATCATTAATCATTGAGCGTTACTGGAGGCTTTATGACTGCACCTTCCGTTATCATCACCGGCGCGTCGCGCGGCCTGGGGCGAGCCGCCGCGCTGTTGCTGGCCCGCCTGGGCGCCCGCGTCACCCTCAACGCCCGCACTGAATCCGCCCTGAACCAGGTGCGGCGCGAGATCGAGGCCGCGGGCGGTCGGGCCCAGGCCATCGCGGGCGATATCCGCGAGCCCGATGTGAGCGAGCGTCTGGTTGCGGCCGCGACGCTGAATTTCGGCGGCGTGGACGCGGTCATCAACAATGCGGCCATGATTCAGCCGCTGTCCCGCATCGCGGATAGCGATCCCGAAACCTGGCGGCGCAATCTCGACGTCAATGTCATGGGGCCTTTTTTGCTGGTGCAGGCCGCATTGCCCCATCTGCGCCGCGCACCTCATGGCCGGGTGATCAACGTTTCCAGCGGCGCGGCCGTGCGCGCCACGCACGGCTGGTCGGCCTACTGCGTGAGCAAGGCCGCTATCAACATGTTCACCGCAGTGCTGGCCCTGGAAGAGCCGGATATCACCGCGCTGGCTGTGCGTCCGGGCATGGTGGACACCGCGATGCAAGCCGAGTTACGCGAATGCGGGCGGGGAGCCATGACGCCGGAGGAATATCAGCGTTTCGTCGAATCTCACCGGAACGGAGCCTTGCTGCCGCCCGAACTGCCGGGGCGGGCGTTGGCGCTTCTGGCGCTACGCGCCCCCCGGGCGTGGAGCGGGCGTTTCATCCAGTGGAATGCGCCCGAGGTGCAGGCGTTGGTCGCACAGAGTTTTGCCGACGGCGACTGACCGTAGGCGGCAATTCCAAACCCGCCGGATGGTTTGCGATGATGATGCGCCGCGCCGGATGCGTGATCCGGCGCACTCTTCCCGCTCAACCCACCGGAACGCATATCCGGCTGGACGCAAGCGCAAGCAGCCAACTATCCCTGGAAATGACGGCGGATTGCGAATCCGCCTGAGAGCTCTCTGCATCCAGCCGGATTCGCAATCCGGCGGGTCGGATAAAGCCAATTGCCCCCTGAAATCCTGTCGAGCCGAATCTCCTCGGCTGCAAGGGGATTTCTCGGTCGCTGCGCTCCCTCGAAATGACGTGGGAGCGCTTATTTGCAAAACAGGCCCGCCACAACGGACGGGCCTGAAAAGCGTGTGCGTGCGCCGGTCATCGCCCGGCTGGCGCACTATTGATTGAGGAAGATGGGCAGCCAGAGGCGGCTGGGAGTGGGCGTCGGAGTGGGGATATCGAACCAGAACTTGTTGCGGTGTGCGCCCGGCTCTGCATTCTGCCATTCGATGGCGTCGGGCGCAATGACCGCACCGTCCTCGCTCCACGCGTCCGTCGCCACCATGCCTGCGGGCGGCATGGCTGTGAGCGTGAACGTGTCGAAGCTGTAGGGCTCGATGATGTGGAAGTTGAAGTAGCCGCTGGCGTCGGTCACGGCGTCCTTGTACCAGCTTCCGGGCGCGGGGTCGCCTGCGTTGCGGCCATAGAGGCGCATTGTTACGCCCGAAAGAGGCCTGCTTTCATCCCCGGCCATGCCCTGGTAGGCGTAGCCGTCGAAGCGCCAGACGGGCATATCGAATGTGGCCACCACGGGATCATGAT
>JALWDV010000752.1 GCA_027036755.1 Anaerolineae bacterium | reverse complement strand
GGGGCACTGAGGGGGGCCTGCCGCAGCAGAAGCCAAGCCACCGAAAACAGACAGACTACCTTAGCAGTTACGGGAGAGGGCTTTTTGCCAGGCCAAATTTGAAATTGCTACGCAAAATTGACGAAAAAGTCTTCCGATGCTAAACTTTAGGCGCTGGTTCGATGACGAATCAGCGATAACCAAAGACATGCTGGATGACGCGTGCGAGAGAGAGCGCAAGCCGCCGAAGGGGCAAGCTGTCGGGACGCCCAGCCCGATGGTGAATCTCTCAGGCAAAAGGATCGTACGCCGACAGCGCTCTGGAGAGTGAGACGACGATGCAACATCGGGTCTCCACCGACGGGGAAAGCCTAAACAGGCCAATCTCTCAGGCGCCAGGACAGAGCATTTCGGGAACTCTGTCACCAAACGCCCGGATTCCGTTCGGGCGACAACTCACGCCAAATTGGCAATGGGAGGCAACACAATGTCAGAACTAAAACGCACTTCGCTCTATGATGTGCACGTGGCCATGGGCGCGCGCATGGTTCCCTTTGCGGGATACGAAATGCCCGTGCAATACCCCACCGGGCCCATGGCCGAACACCACGCCGTGCGCAACGCGGCCGGTCTTTTCGACATCGATCACATGGGGCAGATCAAGCTGGTCGGGCCTGACGCAGAGGCCTTTTTGCAGTATGTGCAGCCGCGAGATGTGAGTCAGATGAAGGTTTGGGACGCGGAGTATAGCTATCTTTGCTATCAGGATGGGACATTCGTGGATGACATCTTCATCTACAAGCTGCCCGAGGGGGAATGGATGATCGTCATCAACGCAGACAACCGGGAGAAGGACATCTTCTGGCTGGACACCCACATCGTCGGGTTCCAGGCCGATGTCATCGACATCTCGGACCCCACCTACATGCTGGCCCTGCAAGGCCCCAAGGCCCAGAGCATCCTGCAAAAGCTCACCGATTACGACTTGGGCCAGGTGGCCTTTCACACCGCGGCCCGCATCCAGGTGGGCGGCATCGACACGCTGATCGGAGCCACCGGCTACACCGGTGAATATGGCTACGAGCTCTTCTTCCCCGGGGAGAAGGCCATCGCCATGTGGGAGCTGCTGCTGGAGACGGGCAAGGATGAGGGCCTGCTGGCCTGCGGTCTGGCCGCCCGGGACTCTCTGCGCTTCGAGGCTTGCCTGCCCCTGTACGGACACGAGATTCACGCGGAGGTCGAGCCCATTGGCGCCCGGCTGGGCTGGGTGTGCGATTGGGACAAAGGCCCGTGGATCGGGCGGGAGGCCGTGCTGAAGACGAAGCTGGAAAAGCCCAAGATGCTGCTGGTGGGCCTGGAAATGGTGGACAAAGGCGTGCCGCGCGAGCATTATCAAGTCGCGGCGGATGGAAAAGTCATCGGCTGGGTGACCACGGGCATGAAATCCCCCACCCTGAACAAATTCCTGGCTCTGGCCTACGTGCCCAACGGCTACAACAAATTCGGCACGGAACTGGAAGTCATCATCCGCGGCAAGCCCAAGAAGGCTGTGGTGGTCAGGCGGCCATTCTACATCCCGGCCTATCGGCGTAAATAGCCGACTGAAGTCGGTGGTATACCCTATATCCAACACCAAACCCAACCCCACCAACATCCCCACAAGGAGAACATCCCATGACCCTGAAATACGACCCCAACCTGAAATACGCAGAAACCGACGAGTGGGCCCGCGTCGAGGACGATGGCATCGTCGTGGTGGGCATCAGCGATTACGCCCAGGACGCGCTTTCCGATATCGTTTATGTCGAACTGCCCGAAGTGGGCGATGAAGTCAGCGCCGGCGATGTGGTCAGCACCGTGGAATCGGTGAAGGCCGCGGCCGACATCATCACGCCCGTCTCCGGCGAGATCGTCGAAGTGAACGAAGCCCTGGACGATTCGCCCGAAGCCATCAACGAGGACCCGTACGGCGCCTGGATTTTCAAAGTCAGGGCCAGCGCTCTCTCGGAGCTGGACGCGTTGATGGACGCAGCCGCATACGAAGCCTACAACGCCACTCGGGAGCATTGACAGATGCGCTACATACCTGT
Source organism: Anaerolineae bacterium (assembly GCA_027036755.1). GTDB lineage: Bacteria > Chloroflexota > Anaerolineae > J102 > J102 > M2005. Next base: position 4,841 of record JALWDV010000752.1, on the reverse strand, counting down.
CACCGATGACGACCGTCGGGCCATGATGGACGCCATCGGCATCGAGGATATCGACGAGCTTTTCGCCGACGTCCCGGCCGAGTTCCGCTATCCTCAATTGGATTTGCCAGAGCCCCTGACCGAGATGGAGGTGATGCGCGAGCTGGATATGATGGCCGCGGAGAACGCGAATCTGCGGGAGTTCGCCAGCTTTTTGGGCGCGGGCGCTTACAACCACTTCGTCCCCGCCATCGTCGATACGGTCATCAGCCGGGGCGAATTCTACACCGCCTACACGCCCTATCAGCCCGAGATCAGCCAGGGCACGCTGCAGGCTGCGTTCGAGTATCAGAGCATGGCCGCGGCCCTGACGGGCATGGAGGTGGTGAACGCATCGCATTACGACGGCGCCACAGCCGTGGCCGAGGCTGCGATCATGGCCGTCAATATCCTGCGCCACAAGCGCCGCACCATCGTCGTCTCCCCCACCCTCCATCCCCAATATCGAGAAGTGCTGCGCACGTACACCCAGGGCATGGAGCTGAACATCGTGGGGGATGAGACGGGCGACTCCGATTTCCGGGCCCTCATCGATCTCACCAACAAGGACACCGCGCTGGTTATCGTGCAGAACCCCGATTTTCTGGGCCAGCTTCATACGCCCCAGGAGATGCAGGACCTGGCCGACGCGGTGCACGCCAAGGGCGCATTGTTGGCCGTGGCCACCGATCCCATCGCGCTGGGCCTGCTGAAGCCGCCCGGAGAATACGGCGCGGATATCGTCACCGCCGAGGGGCAGTCGCTGGGCAACGGCCTTAGCTTTGGCGGACCTTACCTGGGCATCTTCGCCTTCCGCATGAAGCACGTGCGCAAGAGCTCCGGGCGTCTGGTGGGCGAGACCGTGGATGCAGACGGCAATCGCGGCTACGTGCTCACCCTCTCCACCCGCGAGCAACACATCCGCCGCGAAAAGGCCACCAGCAACATCTGCTCGAACCAGGCCCTCAACGCCCTGGCCGCGGCCGCATATCTGGCCGCCATGGGCAAGCATGGCTTGCGCAAGGTGGCGGAGCTAAGCTGGCACAAGGCCCATTACGCGGCCCGGCAGATCGCCCAACTGGATGGCTACGAAGTGCTGGACGATAAACCATTCTTCAAGGAATTCGTGGTCAAATGTCCGCGCCCCGTGACCGAAATCAACCGTTTCCTGCTGGAGGAATACGGCATCATCGGCGGCTACGATCTCAGCCAGGATTATCCCCATCTGGGAGACGCAATGCTGCTGTGCGTGACCGAGATGAACCCGCGGGAGGAGATCGATGATCTGGTGACCGCGCTGAAAGAGGCGGCGGCCCCGCACATTCGGCTGGAGCTGGAGGTGAAATGATGAAATACGACGACTACATCTACGATCTGAGCACGCCCGGTCGCACGGGCGTGGACATGCCCGAGCCGGATGTGCCCGAAACGCCCATCCCCGCTGAATTCGTGCGGGATGAGCTGCCCCTGCCCGAGCTTAGTCTGGTGCAGGCCACGCGCCATTACCTCCGTCTCAGCCAGAAGAATTACGCAGTGGACAAGGGTTTCTATCCCCTGGGCTCCTGCACCATGAAGTACAATCCCAAGGTGAATGAATGGGCCGCTCGATTGCCCGGATTCACCGCCATCCACCCCCTGCAAGACCCGCACACCGTGCAGGGCGCAATGGGCCTGATGTACGACCTGCAGCAGATGATCGCAGAGATCGCGGGCTTCGATGCGGTGTCGTTGCAGCCGGCCGCGGGCGCGCATGGCGAATTCACGGGCGTGCTCATCATGCGGGCCGCGCAACTGGCCCGGGGCGAAACCCAGCGCCACAAGATTTTGGCGCCCGACTCCGCGCACGGCACCAATCCCGCCAGCACCGCCATGGCCGGATTCACCGCGGTGCAAATCCCCAGCGATAAAGATGGCAATGTCGACATCGAGGCTCTGAAAGCGGCTCTGGATGACGAAGTCATCGGCATCATGATCACGAATCCCAACACCCTGGGCCTGTTCGAATCGAACATCGTGGAAGTGTGCAAGCTGGTGCACGAAGCAGGCGGCCTGGTCTATGGCGATGGCGCCAATCTCAACGCCATCATGGGCGTGGTGCGCCCGGGCGATCTGGGCATCGACGTGATGCACTTCAATCTGCACAAGACTTTCAGCACGCCCCACGGCGGCGGCGGTCCGGGCAGCGGGCCTGTGGGCGTCGTGGCCGAGCTGGCTCCCTTCCTGCCCGGCCCCATTGTGGACCTGAAAGAAGACGCGGGCGAATACGTATGGAAACAGCCGGCCCAGAGCATTGGTCGCATCAAGAGCTTTCATGGCAACTTCGGCGTTATGGTCAAAGCCTACACCTACATCCGTATGCACGGCGCGGCGGGCCTGCGGGAAGTCAGCGAAACCGCTGTTCTCAACGCCAACTACATCCAGGCCCGGATTTTACAAATGGGCGATTATCCCATACCATACGGACATCGATGCTGTAAACACGAGACAGTCGCGCAGGGAAAAATCTCAGGAGCGGAGGACATTCACACGCTGGACATCGCAAAGCGTCTCATCGATTACGATTTCCATCCCCCCACCATCTACTTCCCTCTCATCGTCCACGAGGCTCTGATGATCGAGCCGACGGAAACGGAAGACAAGGAAACCATCGACGCTTTTCTCGACGCGCTGGACAAGATCGCGGACGAAGCCCGCGAAACGCCTGAACTTTTGCACAAAGCGCCCGTCAACGCGCCCACGCGGCGTCTGGACGAAGTTCGCGCAGCGCGTCATCCCATCCTCACCCGCCTGCCATCCGCCACGGCCACCCAATAACGACCATCACTAACGCCCTTCTCCCCTTCTCTCGCCTGGCAGGAACAAGCCCTGGCGGTCTTCACGCCGCCGGGGCTTTGTTATGCGCGTCGGTCCGCAATTTTAGAAAAATGGGCATGGTTCATTCTTATTCAAAACCATCTTTACAATTTCTCCGTCAAACGTCATACGTCAAATGTCAAAAAGAGCCTGTTTCGCCACGCTTTGACGTTTGACGATTTACGTTTGACGAGCTTTGCCAGGCGTTGCCCCTATTGAAATTGTAAAGCTGATGGAAGGACGATCTGAACCATGCCGAAAAATGCTTCCCGCAACACCCGGCGCTTCTCCGTTTAGCTAATTTGACAAACAACGGCATTTCGAACATAATAAGCGCCTACTAAATGTGCTGAACGTCGTTCAATTATAACGACGGAACCGTGGTCAGCGCCACAGCATTCGGGGACACGTTGAAGCCAGGCTATAGATGGTTGCCTTATGCCTGGTGGAGTGAATGGCAAAACCTACCCTCAACCTAATCTATTCACCACACGAGATTCTGTTCCGTAAATAGGACGCGGATGAACGCGGATAATCCGTAAAAATGTTCCCCAAACAGGATCTCCTACGTCATTTCGAGGGAGCGCAGCGACCGAAAAATCCCCTTGCAACCGAGGAGATTCCTCCTCCCTGCGGTCGTCGGAATGACGTAACAAGGGATTTTCGTTCGTTATGTGGTGAGCTATCGCTCATGGCGACTGTTCAGGAAAAAACATGACGTCGCGTCATGCAGTCTGCGCGCTCAACGGCGATGTATCGGTCAATGTTGGGGGTGGTCGTCACCCAACGCGTCGAGAAACGCCGTTGAGTCCCCCCTCCCCGAAACTTTAGGAGTAAAAAAATGACCAACCATCGTGTACTGGCCGTCATGGGCGATGAGACCAATGGCGGCTTCTGTAAAGAGCTGGCAGCCCATTACACCGTCGAATGCACCTACACATTGCGTCCCACCCTACACAAAATAAAGGAATTCAATCCAGACCTTATCCTGATTGATTATGACGCCAACACGCCGGGCAAGGTGCGCCGCATTACGCAGGCCGCCAGAGCGCATTATCTCAAACCTTTCATTATTTTGCTCAAAAGCGGCCGAGCGGCTCCCAAGGATGTTTCATATTATGACGAGATCGTAAGCAAGCCTTTCGTCTTCAAAAAACTGAAGAAGACCATCGAGGCGCTCATCGCCTCACGGCCCGAATATGTCATCCAACTGGCGCCCTACACCCTGGACCGGCGCACGCTGGTGCTGGATGGGCCCAAAGGCAAGGTGCAACTGAATCCCAAGATGGCCAAGCTGATGGAAACGCTCATGCTCCACGCGGGCGAGCCGGTCAGCCAATCGACGCTGATGAAAAATGTGTGGAAGGTCAACCGGATTCAGGATATCCGCACCCTGCACGTGCATATCCATTGGCTGCGAAAACACATCGAAGAAAACGTCTCCAATCCACAGGTGTTGAAAACCGTCGCCCGCAACCGCGGCTACACTATCGATCTGCCGGGTCAGGTCACCATCGGTGGCGAGCCTTTGTATCTGCCCAGCACCGCCTGACGGACGACTATCGAACGAGAGATAACGAGGCCCGGGCCCAAAAGCAAGGAGAACATCCCGCGGGCCCGGGCTTTTTTTTTGGGGGGGGGTAGTACACGTACAAAAATTAGAGCCTGTTATGAACTTCTTGTCAAATTCTAATCGTTTTCCTATCATTCGCCTTTCGATTCGCCGCAGATGAAGCTGAAAAGTCAGCTCATCGCGGATATTCGCAGCAAAAATCCTTTGAGTGCGTCCTAAATGAGTTAGGGCCAGCCGGGCGTTTTGGCCGAATGATGAATGTTCACAACTCGAATCGCTATAGTGGCGTTCGCCACGTCCGCCCGGCGATGAAGTCGCCGGGCTACAAAACAGCGCCGGATAAATCCGGCTAGCCCCGAAGGGGCGCTGTTTCTAGCCGGGGGACTTCATCCCCCGG
>JALWDV010000751.1 GCA_027036755.1 Anaerolineae bacterium | reverse complement strand
GCGCAGGCTTGGGCGCATAATGCCCGCGGACGCTTGTGCGGGCGGGGAATGGCGTTGCGTCGCGGGGTGCCCGCGTTCCTCCACGCCCGCCCCGCCGCCCGCAGCCGCCCCACCGTAACGTCCTGGCCCGGGCGCCCGCGTCCTCGCCCGCGGCCCCGGCGGCGTCGGGCGCAACCGCCGCATTCTCCCTCTGCGGCCCTGGGCGCCGGGCGCGCCCATTCCGGGCCCGCGCTATGACCATGCCATCGGCCTGTACTTCTACAACGCCCGGCGCTACGCCCCCGCGCTCGGGCGCTTCATCCAGCCGGACACCATCGTGCCCAACCCGGGCGACCCGCAGAGCCTGAACCGGTACAGCTATGTGGGCAACAATCCGGTGCGGTACACAGACCCGAGCGGGCATGCGATTTGTGTTACCGATGACTGTGTTGTGAGGGTGCATCCAGTCAGTGAAAAACCCATCGGCATGAGGCAAAAGTGGGGAATCATCATGCAGGGCAAGTGGGAGAAAGACAAGGCTTGGATGGTGTATGAAGGGTTACGAACCATTTCAGAACGAGTAGGCGAGCATCTACGACAGCGTAACATTTCTCTTTCAGGCGATGAATGGATTCGAAAAAACATTGGAGGCACTACCTTTGAGCGTTGGCCCAATAGTAAACCATTTGTATATGACGATGAAGTAAATTATATTGAGTTTCCTGTACACCCCGCCATCACACTGTTTAATCTTGTTTATCAGGGAAAATTTACAGGGCCAACAGGATTTTCGGCTCCACAGCTAGGTAATCTCTTTCCATCTACGGAAATACATTTCTTTGATGCCATGGATGAGTCAACTCCAGTCCATGAGATTGGGCACATCGTTGATTACAGAAACATATTTGCGTCACAAAAAATGGCTCAACAAGTTGTTTTAAGTAAGTCTCCCACGAGTTATGGACGCGAGAACAGCCTTGAGGACTTTACAGAGAGTTGGCGCTATTGGATTTATAACTTTCCAGGTTTAACCGTAGACCGTCAACAATTTATTGAAAGCCTTGTCGTTCAGGCATCAAGGTGAATATTATGCGTGCGCTCTTTCGACTAGTTGTTGTTTTGATTATCTTGTCTTCGCTGTTTTTGCTCTCTGGCTGTGCCGAGTCAGTCATAGATTTACGCGTTCAGCCTGCCGTGCAGGACGAAACGCTAATAACCGGTGAGCCCTGTTTACCTCCTTGCTGGTATGGCATTATTCCCGAAGAGACCAGTATACGTGACGCTGTACAAATCCTCACGACAATACCATTCGTGGACCCAAAATCAGTCAAAGAAACAACCAGAGATTTATACAAAAATACGGATAAAAGTATTTTATGGAACTATCAGGGAACATCTGATTTTGGTGGAGATCTATCTATTAAGAATGACTCCACTGCAAAAAGGTCATTTCACCACGGAGACACGGAGGACACGGAGAAAATAGTGGTAGTTCACAGAGAAATTTCTCTCCAAATCTCACCTTTTTCTTCCTCCGTGCGCTCTGTGCCTCCGTGGTGAAGGTTTTTTCAGTACAGCCAAGAATGGAAGCGTAATTTGGTGGCAAGTTTCATATCCAAACTACCTAAACTTGGAAGACATTGTTGACGTTATAGGAGTACCGAATTGGGTATGGGCCGGACGGGCTGGTGGCGGCGAGGTAGTAGCACACGTCTATCGGTTCTACTTTCGACGCAGTGGCCTGTTCCTTGAAAGTCGCATGTATGGCACCAACATGCGACAAGACAGCAAGGTTTTACTTGATCCTGAAATTGAAATCACCAGGTCCACTTATTTCCGTCCCCAGACTATTGAGAGTTATCTGGTCAATATCGTTGGGGCGTCCGAAGAGCAGTCAGATCAAATCAAGGAACTATATCGGCCATGGCCGGGCTTTGGTAAATGGATCGAAACACAGCCCGAGTTTTAATCAGTTTACAAGTTTATTAGATTCTTGAACATATCCCTTGCGCCCGCGGCTCGGCTTTGCTATCAGCCGACCAAAGCCACAGAGGCCCGCGCCGTCAACGCCCGAGGCTGAAGCTGGACCGCGGCCCGTGAACGGGCCCTTGCCCCCGGCCCGCCCCTCTGCTACAATCTTCTCGATACCCAATATCATCTCTCCCCAGCACCTTTCCAACCCCATAGATTTTTCCCGCCCCGCCGCCCGTAGTCACCCCATCGTAACGTCCTGGCCCGGGCGCCCGCGTCTACGCCCGCGGCCCTGG
>JALWDV010000750.1 GCA_027036755.1 Anaerolineae bacterium | reverse complement strand
GCTCATTTCGGTTCTGGCCGTGATTTTCGGACTGGGACTGTTCAGCATCATCTTTTTGCAGGCGGGACAGGATCCGTTGGAGATTTACAAACAGATTTTCAGTTATGCGTTTTTCAATCCTTATGGCCGGGGCCTGACCATCAACCGGTTCATCTTCCTGGCGCTGGCTTCTTTCGCCTTCATCATCCCCATGCAGGCCGGACTGTGGAATATCGGGATGCCGGGCCAGCTTTATCTGGGCGCGCTGGCGGCTTTTGGCGTCGCGTATCTGTTCGGCGGCAAGTCGGGCGAGCTTTCGGTTTCGGGCGCGGTGGTCATTCCGCTGATGATCGTCGCGGCGATGTTCGCGGGCGGAATATACGGCGCTATCGCCGGTTTTCTCAAGGGCAAGTGGAATGTCAATGAGATTGTGGTGACGATGATGCTCAATTTCATCGCCTTCTATCTGGTGGCGTTTATGATCAAGGATGGCGGCCCGTTTATGAATCTGGGCGGCCGCGGCGAGAGTTTCGAGCTGCCCGAGGCGGCCCGGGCGCCCATGACCGGCGATTATCCCATCACCTTGTGGTTTGTGTTCATCCTCACCGCGGTGCTGGCGGCGCTGTTCTCGCGCATGGGGCTGGGCTATCAGATCAGGGCTTTTGGCAAGAGTCCCATGGCGGCCCGCTACGCGGGCGTCAAGCCTTTTTTCATCGCAGTGCTGGTTTTCACCCTGGGCGGGGCCATCGCCGGGCTGGCCGGGTATCATTACTTCGGCGCGGTGCCGGGCGTGTTCAAAATCGCCCGCACCTACGGCTATTTCGGCGATCTGTCCTTCTACGGCGTCATTTGCGGCCTCATCTCCCTGGGAAATCCCATCGCCTCGCTGGTCATCGCCCTGCTTTTCGGCGGGCTTTCCATTGGCGGGCGTTACGCCCAGGGCAAGCTGCATTTGCCCTTTGGCGTGGATTTCGCGCTGATGGGGATGCTGATGATCTCGCTGGTTGCTTTCCAGTTTTTCTACAATTACCAGATTCTGATAACCAAAAAGGAGAGAAGACTCGATGTTGCTGTTTCTGATTAGAAGCCTGGAAGCCGCCATGATTTTCACCTTCGCCGGATTGGGCGAGCTGGTGGACCAGCGTTCGGGCATTCTGAACGTGGGCCTGGAAGGCATTATGCTGTTTGGAGCCACCCTGGGCTTCATCGCGGCCAAGACCACCGGGAACTATCTCCTTGGCTTTCTGGTTGGGATTGGCATCGGCGCGCTGCTGGGCCTGCTGCACGGGTTTTTCTCCATTACGCTGGGCGTGGATCAGGTGGTCAGCGGCATGGGCATCTGGATTTTCGGCTTTGGCATGACCACCTACATCGGCAACCCTCACACCGGCCCCCTGGGCCTGGACAAGCTCCCCACCTGGTTCGGCATCTCCCCCTTCTTCTATCTGGCCGTGATCATGGTGGTGCTGGTGTGGTTCGTGTTGAACAAGATGGGATTTGGGCTGAAGATACGCTCGGTGGGCGAACGCCCGTCCGTGGCCGAGGTCTCGGGCATCAGCGTCACCCGCATCCGCTACATGAGCGTCATCTTCGGCGGGCTGATGTCCGGTTTTGCGGGCGCGGTGTATGCGCTTTACTACAACCCCGTCTGGAACTACAATTTCCTCATGGGTTGGGGATTCATCTCCCTGGCGCTGGTGTTCTTCTCCATGTGGAATCCCTACATCCTGTTTGGCGGTGCGATGCTGTTCGGGTTGCTGTGGCAGCTCGCCTTGAATCCGCAGATGTTCTTCCCGGGCCTGGCCTCCCGCTACATCTGGCGCATGGCTCCCTTCATCATGACGATTTTGGTGCTGGTGATCATCTCCTCCAAATGGTTCCGCTCCCGTTGGGGGGCCACCAAGCCCGAATCCCTGGGCCAGCCTTATCACAAGGAATAGTCGGCTGACGGACGCGTTTCGAAATCTAATCGCCGCGGATGACGCTGCAAAAGCGGATCCGCGGCGATTGCTATATTTGCGCCTCCCCCGCAAATCGGCGGGAGGGCTGGGAGGCAGTCCGAATTGTAATTGCTACGGTCGTTGGCCCCAATTGCCCTCTTTTGCCACGAAGACACGAAGGGAACGAAGACACGAGGGCATTCAAAAAAGATTTGGGTGCGTCCCAAATGAGTTGGAAAGTTAAAATAATCCATTCATTAACGGGGCGCTTCGCGCCCGCGGCCAGCGCCGGGGGATGAAGTCCCCCGGCTAGAAACAGCGCCCCTGCGGG
>JALWDV010000749.1 GCA_027036755.1 Anaerolineae bacterium | reverse complement strand
ACATCCAGCCGGGGGATTACGTGGTGCACATGGAGCATGGCGTCGGGCGCTTCAAGGGCCTGGTCAAGGTCGATCTCGATGGCGTGGCCCGGGATTATCTCCTCATCGAGTACGCCAAAAAGGACAAGCTCTACGTGCCGGTGCATCAGGCGGATCGCCTGGCCCGCTATGTGGGGCCCAGCAGCGATTCGCCCCGTCTCAACCGCTTGGGCACAGCCGATTGGGAGATGGCCAAACGTCGCACTCGCAAGGCTGTGGCCGCCATCGCCCAGGATTTGTTGCAGCTCTACGCCCAGCGGGAGACCCTGCCCGGCCACGCGTTTAGCCCCGACAGCGAGTGGCAACAGGAGCTGGAAGCCTCCTTCCCCTACATCGAGACCGACGACCAACTGGTGGCCATCGAGGCGGTGAAGCAGGATATGGAGAAGCCGCAGCCCATGGATCGGCTCATCTGCGGCGATGTGGGCTACGGCAAAACCGAGGTGGCGCTGCGGGCCGCGTTCAAGGCCATCATGGATGGCAAACAAGTGGCGATCCTCGTCCCCACCACGGTGCTGGCGCAACAGCATTGCAAGACCTTCAGCCGTCGTCTGGCTGCGTTTCCGGTGGAAGTGCATACGCTCTCCCGTTTTCGCACCCGCAAACAGCAACGGGAAACCATCGCCGGCCTGGCCAAAGGCTCGGTGGATATCGTCATCGGCACCCACCGCCTGCTTTCCAAAGATGTCGAGTTCAAAAATCTGGGCCTGCTCATCGTGGATGAGGAGCAGCGTTTTGGCGTGCGTCACAAGGAGCGCATCAAGCAGTTGCGCAGCCAGGTGGATGTGCTCACCCTCACCGCCACGCCCATCCCCCGCACCCTCTACATGAGCCTGACCGGCGTGCGCGACCTCAGCACCATCGAGACCCCGCCCGTGGAGCGGCAGGCCATCCAGACCCAGGTGGGATTTTACGACGAAACCCTGATCCGCAATGCGATTTTGCGCGAGCTGGATCGGGGCGGGCAGGTGTTTTTCGTGCACAACCGGGTGCGGGGCATCGAGCAGATGGCCAACAAGCTGCGCAAGCTCATCCCCGAGGCCCGCATCGCGGTGGGCCACGGCCAGATGCCGGAGCGGGAGCTGGAGCGGGTGATGATGGCCTTCGCCGAAGGCGAATACGATGTGCTGGTGAGCACCACCATCATCGAAAGCGGCATCGATATCCCCAACGCCAACACCATCATCATCAACCGGGCGGATAAGTTTGGGCTGGCCCAGCTCTACCAGTTGCGGGGCCGGGTGGGACGCAGCGCAGCGCGGGCTTACGCGTATCTGCTCTACGACAAGCACAAGCCGCTCTCACCCGAGGCCCGCCGCCGGCTGGAAGCTATCCAGGAGGCCAGCGATCTGGGCTCGGGCTTCCGCATCGCCATGCGGGATCTGGAGATTCGCGGCGCGGGCGAGCTGCTGGGCGCGCGGCAGCACGGGCACATCGCCGCGGTGGGCTTCGATATGTATGTGCGGCTGCTGGCCCAGGCCGTGGAGGAGCTGCGGGAGCAAGGGCATCTGCCGGAGACGGTGGCGGCCATCCAGGGCCTGCTGGCGCCTCTCAGCCCCAGTGTGTCATTGGATTTGCCTCTGGACGCGGGCATTCCCCGAAATTACATCGAGAACGAGGATTTGCGCCTGCAATTGTATCGCCGCATCGCCGGGCTGGGCTCCTTGGGCGAGCTGGATGATATGGCCGCGGAGCTGGAAGACCGCTTCGGGCCGCTGCCGGAGCGAGTGCAGGATTTGCTCTTCCAGGTGAAGGTGAAGCTGCTGGCCTCGCGGGCGGGCGTCACCGCCATTGGCCGGGATAGCGGACAGCTTGTGGTGCACAGCCCCGCGGTGGCCCGGCTGCCGCGGCTAAAACTCCAGCATCAATTGGGCGACCAGGCGCGGGTGGGCTCCCGCGCCATCTGGGTGACCATCGATGCCGCGGGCGAATGGCGCCAGCGCCTGCTGCACGTGCTGGATATTTTGTCCGCGGGCGTGGGGTAGGTCAGTGTTCATCGGGTAGGATTATGAGCGGGGACTATGGCGGTAAATCACGAAATTCGACATCTCGATGGCAGCGAAACGCCATCGTGGACGGAATGCGTTTGCTATGCTATAATGAAGTCAGGCCACAATAACTCAGGCCCGCTAGGAAACGATGATGGAAACACTCATGAAAGCCGTTGAGCTGACAGGCATTGTTGACGAAAATCGCCATTTGCAGATCAAAGGGGATATTCCCTTCACGGGCCCCCAGCGCGTGCGCGTCATTCTGCTTTATCCGGTGGAAGGCGAAGAACCGGACGAACAGACATGGCTTTATGCAGCAGCTCGCAATCCCTCGTTCGATTTTCTGAAAGACGCTTCCGAAGATATCTACACTCCTGACGACGGGCAGCCGTTCCATGACGACAAAGTATAAAGTGGTTTTGGTTCCTTTTCCTTTCGATGACCTGTCAGCTACAAAAGTCCGGCCAGCCGTCTGTTTAACGCATCCCATCGGCGCTCACCAGCACGTGGTGCTTGCGTTTATCACCAGCCGTACGACAATGAATCTTCTCGACACCGACCTTGTTATCAGCCTTCAAGACCCCGGTTTTTCTGCCACCGGGCTTAAAGTCACATCCACGCTTCGCCTCCATCGCATGATGACGGTGACGACGTCTTTTATCATGCGGGAGTTGGGCAGGTTGACGCCTGAGATGCAAAAAGAGGTCGAAAAACGATTACATTTGTTGTTCTTCGGCGCTCGCGCCCGCTGACGTCGCCGGGTCCGTCATGGCAACACTATTGTTCCTGGGGTGAGGATGGGGGGCGAGGTGAAGGGAGAATCCGTGCAGGATTAAGCGGCGATGTCGGTCAGTCGTTTGGGCATAAGTTGATAGCCCATCGCCCGCATGATGGCGTTGATGTTGTCCAGCCGGGGATTGCCATTGGCGGATAACGCCTTCTGCAAGCCTTGACGACTCATGCCGATCTCAGCAGCGACCGTGGAAACGCCCTTGACCCGCACGATGATGCGCAATGCAGATAGCAACGCAGCCGAATCGCCATCCCGGGCGTAGTCTGTGAAAGCTTCCGTTAAAAAAGCGTCGATTTCTTCAGGATGTTCGGTGAAATATGCGGCGGTAACGTCGCTCAGAGTTTTGTACTCAGTCATTGGTGGAAGGGTCGCGTAATCGATTAAGTCAATCCGTGAAAGGCTCATCTCCTGCGGGCGTACGATAGATTATGACGGTTTTTGGCGGCATAATGTCAAATTACAGCTCATGGCATGGTAGAGAAAGCATACATCCGCCAACTATAGTTTGCAACTTTTGTCGAAGCAAACACTACGAGCGGCTGCACGCCAGTAATGAATGAAAACGTGTCGCAAGGTGTCATTCTGGCCAAAGCGAAGAATCTGCGCGTGCTGGATATTTTGTCTGCGGGCGTGGGACGAGTTTTTCGGTGTTCAGTAATCAGTGGGCTGCGGGCGTTCTATAATCGTCTGATGTGTTATAATGTGAAAGTGCGCTCGACTGATGACATCAGGAGGCTTGTCATGGCTGTATCTGTTTTCCCCAGAAAAATACGCTATCTCGTTGACGAACATGGACATCCCACCGATGTATTGGTGGATTATGAAACATGGCAGGCAGTGATGGAAGCCATGGAATTGCTGGAGGACTGGTCTATCGCCCAGGCGTATCTCGAACGCCGCAAAAGCGCAGAGAATCCGGCAGACCTGGGGTTAACGCACCTGCCTGATTCCTTAGCTGAGGATGACGTGGATGCAGGTTTGGATTGATCCAGATGCGCTGAAGGAATTGCGGAAATCGCCGGGGAATGTGCGCCAGCGGCTTCGCCGTCTGGCTCTGGCCTTGGGCGATGAGCCAAGACCTGCGGGCAGCAAGGCGTTGACGCCTCCGGATTCATGGCCCGCCCATCTGGAACTTCGACGTTTACGCGTGGATGCGTGGCGAATTCTTTATGTAATCGATGCCGAGTGGAAGCTCATCACCATTTTAGCCATACGCAAACGTCCCCCGTATGACTACAAAGACCTTCAGGATTTGCTCGATAAGCTGAAGTGACTGGAAGTCATCCTCCATCTGGGGGCGTCGGCGATGTGAGCGAGTGGCGTAAGCGGTTGCTGCACGCGTTGGATGTTTTGTTCACGGGCGTGGGGTAAGGGCAGTGTTCAGCAGATCAGTGTTCAGTGGATAGGATTGTGAGCGGGGAGAATGGCGATAAATCACGGAATTCGACGTCTCGATGGCGGCGAAACGCCATCGTAGACGGAAATCCTCTGCTCTGCTATAATGAAGCCAGGCCACAACCAACTCAGGCCCGCGATGAAACGATGATGGAAACTCTACTGAAAGCCGTTGAGCTGACAGGCATTGTTGACGAAAATCGACGTTTGCAGATCGAAGGGGAGCTTCCCATCACGGGCACCCAGCGCGTGCGCGTCATTCTGCTTTATCCGGTGGAAGGCGAAGAACCGGATGAACAGACATGGCTTTATGCAGCAGCTCGCAATCCCTCGTTCGATTTTCTGAAAGACGCATCCGAAGGTAACTGCTAAGGTTGTTTTCGCTTGAACTAACCTGACAGGTTCCTTCGGCAGCGATTCAGCACCTCACACGCTTCGTTGTTGGCTGAAAACCACGCATCCTACCGCCAAGGTTACAAGAACCTGTCAGGTTTAAGTGAAAAAAGACAACCAACTGGCATAGGTTAGCAGTTACATCCGAAGATATCTACACCGCAGGCGACAAATAGCATGATGACGGTGACGGCGCCTTTTATCATGCGGGAGTTGGGCAGATTGACGCCTGGGATGCAAAAAGAAGTCGAAAAGCGCTTACAATTGTTGTTCTTCGGCGCCCGCGCCCGCTGGATGTCATGGCGCCCAACGCCTGACATTACGCTCAATCCTCCGGCCGGATGGAGCGCGTTCTGACGTTTGCCCTGGCGCTCATAACGAAAAGCAATGCGCTGCCTGCCAATAAAAACAGAACTCCCGGTATCCTATTGCTCCTGGACGCGGGATTCGCCCGCAGTGAGGTCAGCGTCACCGCGTTGGGGCCGAAATGCCAGATGTAATCCTCCACTTCGCCATCCAGGGCCGCGCCGGTTGCGGCCAGGCCGCCAGCGCTGCTCAGGCGCACGCGGGCGGCGATGGCGTTATCAGCTCCGGAAAAAGCGCCTGCGGGGATATCGAAATACACCCGGTGTGCGCCCGTGGCCAGGGGCATCGCCAGGGGAGCGCCGGCCGCGTCCCGCAGCGTCACCTCTGTCAACGCGTGCGAACCATCGAAGTCCATGAAAACCTGAGGCACGCCGCTGCCGCCGCTGATGGTGATCTCCATGCCGCCGCCATGCCCGCTGGCCACAGTTCCCTCTCGCCAGCCTGCGCCTCCCGCCGCGCCTGTCTGGCGCGTAACGCCATCCTCCTCACTGCCATCGCCATCGGCGGCAGATGATGGATGGCCGTCGGGCTCGCTTTCGACAGCGCTTCCCAGCCGCAGCGCGCCAATCTGATGGCGGGCGCCATTGTTAGCGTGGGTGGTGTTATACGCTGCGGGCAAATCGCCAAAATCGTCATCCATAGCCTCGACTGGGCCAAAATTGTCGATGCGAAAAATGGCATTGGTGGTGGTTGTCACCCCATAATGAGGCAAGCGATATACGCCATCAATCTTCTGCCATTTATCCCAGGGATCGCTCATGCTTTCCGTCACCTGGTCGCTGAGGAAGGTGACGCCTATGTAGTTGTAGTCATTAACCGTTTCCGTAAAGGTCATTGTGCCATCAGGACAATTGGCCCATTTCATAAAGTTATCAGGGATGACTTCAATACTATACACCTGCCATTGATCTTGAGGCATGGCATTGACATCAATGCTGTTTCCCACTTTGGAAACCCAGGTGTTGCAATCGGGGTAGCCCACCGATTCGGAAATATACCAATAGACCAATGGCGTGTATCCCGAAGGGCTGACAAATGTCCCGTTATCTCGTCGAAAATGAGCTTGAAGCGTTTTTCCGCTCAACGCCCCCAACGACAGATGATCATTGCTGTGGTCGAAACTGTACAGGCGCCCGTCCCAGCCGGTGGTGGTTCCGGTGTAGATGTGACCATCCTCGATGCCGCCGGTGGGACTCCAGGGACTGGGCCTGTCCACCATTGGATACCAATTAACCATGTGCGTTTCGTCGATCATCTGTATGGTAAACCCTTCGTTGCCAGCGTCAAAAGTCCAATAGGAAGTTGTTTGGGCCACAGCGACCCCGCCAAGCAATACGAGCACCACAGCAAAAGCGATTATGAAGGATTTCCCATGATCCATAAAGTTCATTTTCCCACCTCTTTGGGATGATTTGGCATGGTTCGAAGTAGACGTTTTGGCGCTTGACAAACTGGCTGTGGGATATCGGATATTGGATACTAGATATTGTGGCGCCCCTGTGCCGGGTGATTCAAATACCCAAATATCGAATATCAACTATCCTGTTGCGAAAGACCTGGCAGAACTTGTCAAGTTCTAAACAACCAAAATGAACCATGCCGATGATTTGAATAATTTACTGGAGTATGGCTAAAAATAATCTTGGCTTCTCGAAGCGGTATTTTCAACCACAGATTCCTTCATGAGTTCGTCAGAATGACGTATTTGAAGGGAATTTGACATTGTCGAACTACCTGAGC
The DNA here is from genome assembly GCA_027036755.1 of Anaerolineae bacterium. Taxonomy (GTDB): domain Bacteria; phylum Chloroflexota; class Anaerolineae; order J102; family J102; genus M2005. The sequence goes on along the minus strand of JALWDV010000749.1, from coordinate 213 downwards.
GGTTACTTCTGTGGTTGGAATAAAAAACGCCCGCGGCCAGAGGGATGTTAGTTTAGCATTGATCCACTCAATTCCCAAGTTGAGCGGGGTGCGTTTCAAAATTGGGGCGCGCTGGCCGACTGATGAATGTTGACAAAGTAGTCCTGTTTGGGCCAGGGCGCTTCGCGCCCGCCGCCAGCGCCGGGGGATGAAGTCCCCCGGCTAGAAACAGCG
>JALWDV010000748.1 GCA_027036755.1 Anaerolineae bacterium | reverse complement strand
GAAACAGCGCCCCTGCGGGGCTAGCCGGATTTATCCGGCGCTGTTTTGTAGCCCGGCGACTTCATCGCCGGGCGGACGTGGCAAACGCTTCAACCGAAAAAGGACGCACCCTTTGGATTTCAGGGGGTGAGATGCCGGGCGGATTGCGAAGCCGGCGGGTCTGGTAAAGCCACTGTTCCCAGAAATCCTGCTGAGCCTGAACCTTCATCGCGTCTTACATTTTATATTTTTGTCTTACTTTTGTCAATATCGCTTCACCTTTTCTTTTGTTTTCCTCGCAAATTCTGGCTGGCCCCCCACCCCAAGCATATCACGAGAACGGCAATGGTGAAGAGTGAAATGGCCTTGCCAACCTTGCGGACGGGCGTATCCTCGAAAGAGATGCGCAGGAGGGAATCGCCCTGGGGAACGGGGACGTCGAGGAGGCCGTAGGGCGGGCGGGTGTCTTCGGGCGTCAGCGCGAAGCGCTGGATCGTGCGTCCCGTGTCCGGATCCATGATGGTTGCGGTCCAGCCGGGATACCACTGGCGATAGAAGGGCACGCGCTGGCCCGGCGCGTCGGCCCACACCCGCACCGTCTCGGAGGTGACGCTATGCGCCCGGGCGTCTACGGCCAGATCGGGGTTGGCCTGCACCAGCCCGTAATCCACCTGCGAGGTGATGGGAACGCCCGCTATATGCAGGTCGGCCAGGGGCGACCAGGCCGCGATCTCGCGGGCGGTGGCGGTCATGCCCGTCATCTCGTCAGAACTTCGCTCGAATTCCATCAGGCCCGCCAGGGTGGCGCCGCCGGGCGGCGGATCGATGGTCTGAATGTTGAGATAACGGCTGCTGGCGAAGATGATGAGTCCGGCGAGAATCAGCGGGACGAGCCAGCTTCGCGCCCCGCCCATCTCTTCGGAGCCGCCATCGATAACGATGAGGATGACCGGAGCGAGGATGGCCAGCGAGAGCGCGGCCAGGGTGAGATAGCGCCAGGGGAATTGGGCCATGTTCACCATGGGAACATGATCCCAGGCCAGGGTCGAGGCGCCCGTGGTCAGCCACGCACTGCCCAGCAGGATGAGCAGCCAGAAGCCGATCTCGCCCCGATGCTCGCCCGAACGCCGCCACCACACCCACAAGGCCAGCGCGGCCAGCGCGAACAGCGCCAGGCCCAGTTGGTAGCTGAGGGGATCGTTGGGCCCGGGCGTGCTGATGCCATAGCCCCAGCGGGGATCGAAAAGCTGGGCGAAATAGACGAAATGCTCATGGAAATCGTAATAGCCGCCGTACCACTGTTCCTGGTTGACGAATTTGTTTTCGGCCAGGGCGGGCAGGATGAAGAAGGCGGCCAGGGCCACGCCCAACGCCAGGCCCGCCGCGGGCGCAAGGAGATATCTCACGCAAAGGCGCAAAGACGCGAAGGAAAGGAGCCTGGGCCGCTGCTCGACAGAAAAATAACGTTGGCAGAGGAGCGCCAGCAGATAAAGCCCCAGCACAGGCGTGAACAGCAGCGCCACCAGATTGGAGCTGAGATGGATGGCCGCGTAGCTCAGCGCCACCCAAAGGATGTTTATGGCGCCGGGATGACGCACGGCCCGGCGCACGGCCCACAGAGAGAGGGGCAGCAAGGCCAACGCCAGGCTTTCGGCCATGGCGGCTCGCACATACACATCCACCAGATGATAGGGGACATAAACGTAGGCCACCGCGGCCACCAACGCAGCCCGCTCGCCCAGCCAATCCCGCACGAACAGCCACATGGCCCAGGCGCTGATGAGCAGGGTGACGATGAAGGTGGCCTTGACCGCGTTTTCAAGACTCAGGTGCAGGGTGCGATAGAGCAGCGTCCCCAAAAATGCGCCGCCGGGCGCGTAGATGTTGAAGAAGGGGTAGCCGTAGCCAAAGGCCCAGTCGGGCGACCAGCGGGGAAAGAGAATGCCTTCGTTCCAGGTGATGTTGTATTGCAGAATGAAATACACATCATGGCGCGCGTCATGCGCAGCCCAGAAATAGCCGGGCTTCAAGAAGGGGGCGATGGCGAAAATCGTTAGCAGCATCGCCGTCCAGAAGGAAGGGGAACGGAGGGTTCTCATAATTGTCAATTGCTAATGGTCAATGGCAGCAATTTCAAATTGGGTTCGGAGACAAGCCCCCCTCCCGGCCTCCCCCCGCTTCGGCTGCGCCTTGCAGGGGGAGGAGCCCATCGCTTTGCCAATTTGTGTCGCAGATGAGCATCTCCCTCCCCCGAACACGAGCGCAGCGAGTATCGG
>JALWDV010000747.1 GCA_027036755.1 Anaerolineae bacterium | reverse complement strand
AAAGCCGCTCAGTAACCTGGTGGCGAAAAATCAGGGCTTGATGTAGGATAGAGCTATGCCAACAATTTCAATGTTTTACGGCATCAAGATCACGATGAACTATAATGACCATAATCCGCCGCATTTTCACGCTGAATATCAGGATTATGAAGTCATCGTAGATATCCGCACGGGTTCAATCACCGGCAAGATGCCCAGAAGAGCGCTCATCCTGATATGGGCATGGCTTGATCAACACCAGGAAGAGTTGCTGACTAACTGGGAACGGGCCCGTGCTCATCGATCTCTGAACCAAATCGCCCCCCTACCGTGAGATAGACCATGTTTTTGCATGTAACCTCCGTTCGATACCTGAAAGATTACAAGCTCAAGCTGACGTTCAACAATGGAGCGGAAGGCGTTGTCGATTTACAGGATGAATTGCATGGCGAAGTCTTTGAACCTTTGAAAGATGAACGCTTATTCCGCCAGGTGCATCTCACGAGTCGCACCATCGAATGGCCCAATGGCGCGGATTTTGCTCCTGAATTCCTGTACGAACACGCAACGATTACCAAACCACCTCATCGCACCCCAGGCCCGGATGAACAAGCGATTCTGCAAGTAGCGGCCTTGCGGGAGCCTCATCCCGAATACCACTCCGAATTTCCGGGTGAATCCTGACCTGAACTAGCAGGAAACAACAGGTTAGTCTCATGCGAAGCCGTCACTTGCATCTGTCTTCGCAGGCGGAACAACAGAGCTGTCGATGTCGAGATGGTCGATTACATCCATGAGAGGTCATAGCATGGAAGAAAGATTGCCCCCTATTCATCCCGGCGAAGTGTTGCTGGAAGATTTTATGAAGCCATTGGGAATCAGCCAATATCGGTTGGCCAAGGACATTGGCGTGCCCGCCCTGCGCATCAGTCAGATTGTTCGGGGCAAGCGCGCCATCACTGCAGATGCAGCCATGCGCCTCGCCCGTTATTTTGGCACCAGCCCAGATATGTGGCTGCGGCTGCAGGCCCGCTATGATCTGGAAAAAGCGCAACTGGCTTATGGCGATAAAATCGAAAAGGAAGTCAAGGTCTTGAGACGGCCTCAGAACGAACTCGTTGTCAACAGCCTTTAGCGCCAAAATCCGCGCCCGCGGCCCTGCGCATCCGCAAGAAAGAGCTGGATCACAACGCCCGCGGAAAGGCCATCAAGAGCAAGAAAAAAGCCGCAGCCCTGTAAATTGAACGCAGATGACGCTGAAAAAACAGATCTGCGCAGATAAAATCAGATAACGACAATCAATTTGCGAAAATCTCTGACGCGAAGTGTCAACGCCATGGGTGCGTCCTAAATGAGTTAGGGCCAGCCGGGCGTTTTGGCCGAATGATGAATGTTCACAACCCGAATCGCTATAGTGGCGTTCGCCACGTCCGCCCGGCGATGAAGTCGCCGGGCTACAAAACAGCGCCGGATAAATCCGGCTAGCCCCGCAGGGGCGCTGTTTCTAGCCGGGGGACTTCATCCCCCGGCGCTGGCGGCGTTGCTGTTTCTTCAACCGAAATAGGACGCACCCCAACGCCATCTGTGTTCCGATTTTGGGGCGAATTTGCGGTTTCTGCCAGAACCTGCCGATTGAAATCAGGGCTGGGGGCCTGCGGCCGCTTGGCTGCCTGCGCAGACAGGCTAATTTGCATCCGAAAATGTCCTCGCAGGAGGACATGCGGGGGAACGCCCTGAGGCCTGAATTTATTCGGCGTGCATAAGTCTCAAATGACCGACTCAATTGATGCAGCCTCGTAAATGGCGTGCTGGTTGTTGTGGGAAGGAAAATCTGCTATAATTCGCACAGAGGTGGTCATTATGACCATCTCGGAGGCAGAAATGACCCAAACCATCAGCGTCGTCGAGACCAAAAGCAGATTTTCCGATTACCTTTCCCGCACCGCTGCGGGCGAACGCTTCATCATCCAACGACGCGGGCGGCAACTGGCAGCACTCATCAGCGTGGATGAGCTGGCCCAACTGGAGCGGGCGCGGGCGATGATGCGCCGCCTCGCCCTCTCATTGGGACAAACGCCCGAAATCCTGGATAAAATCGAAGCGGGCGAAATGCACCCCGCCATGGCCGCTTTCGGGCTCTGGGCCGACGAGGATGATCTGGCAGACCTGGCGGACGCCATCCGCGCCAATCGCGACGCCCAGCCCCCTCGCCCGACCGCCGAGCCATGAAACTCCTGGACACCGACCATTGGGTGGCGCTTTTACGCGGGCGCCTG
>JALWDV010000746.1 GCA_027036755.1 Anaerolineae bacterium | reverse complement strand
GCTAAGCCCCGCAGGGGCGCTGTTTCTAGCCGGGGGACTTCATCCCCGGGCGCTGGCGGCGATAGCGCCCAACTCATTTTGGACACACCCTTTTGATTTTATCTGTTTTATCTGCGTAGATCGGCTTCTTCTGCGTCATCTGCGTTCTATTTACAAAACAGACGCCATGAGCGGCAGCACGCCGATACGGACGAAAATTCCTCGTTACGTCATTCCGACGACCGAAGGGGGGAGGAATCTCCTCGTTAGCATGGGGATTTCTCGGTCGCTGCGCTCCCTCGAAATGACGTAGGAGAGCCTATTTACAAAACAGCCGGGCGAGCAAATGCGGGCGTTCGTTGCGACCTCCAAACTTGACAGCACGGGCGGAATAATCGAAACTTCTGTGGTTAAATCATCCAAAATGAAGGAGCAAAAACTGTTATGACCGAAAGCACTCCCATGCTTGTGCAAATAGATGAAGACAAACATTGGTGGTTCGCTTCGCGAACGCGCGCCATCCTCGCGCTGTTGGATAAATATGCAGGCCCGGGGAAAAACGGCCGCCGCGTGCTGGATGTGGGCGCGGGGGCTGGCAACATGATGCACAATCTCGCCCAGTACGGCGATGAAATCGTCGGGCTGGAGTACAACCCCAAGCCCATTCCCGTGGCCCGCGAGCGGGGATGGGATGTGCGGCAGGGCGACGCCACCCACATGCCTTTCGAGGATGAATCCTTCGACATCGTGGCCCTGTTGGACACGGTGGAGCATATTCCCGATGAGACGGCTGTGTTCAATGAAACCTTTCGCGTCGCCAAACCGGGCGGAACCATGGTGGTGACCGTGCCCGCGTTCATGTGGCTGTGGAGCAATAACGACGTCATCAACCTGCATCAGCGGCGTTACACAGCGCCCGAGCTCAAGCAAAAGCTGGAGGCCGCAGGCTGGGATGTGCCCTACTGCAGCTACAACAACTTCATCGTCTTTCCCTTGGGCGCGGGCGTTATCCTGTTGCGCAAGTGGCTGGGCAAAGAGCCCGATATGTCCTCGCCCCACTTCGACGATGACGCCTATCAGGTGGAGATGGAGCCCGCACCGGGATGGCTGAACAGCATCCTGGAATGGGTGGGCAAGGTGGAGGTCGCCATGCTCAAACGCTGGCGGCTGCCCTGGGGCACAAGCATCATCGCCATTGCGCAGAAACGCAAGAATTAGCCCTTCGACATCTAGGGGGAAATTCTGTTCCCCCTACGAGATATAGCGCCAAACTGTGCATAACTGCCAGGTTATCCACAGGCGCGTGACCGGTTATCCACAGGCTGTGTTTTTTTTCGTAACTACTAAGGTGTAGCCACCACTTTTTGCCACGAAGACACGAAGAAAGGCGAAGGCGCGAAGTATTTTTCTTTATTTTTCCTTCGTGTCTTCGAAAAACTTCGAGCCTTCGTGGCTTTTGGTGACTTAAAGCCAAATATCCCTGCATCGTCCCGTAAAAAATGCCCGAGCCCCGGCAAGATGAATCGCTGAACGAAGGCGAATTTTCCTGGGAAAAATGGTTCCGGGTGGGATTGCGCGCGTTCAAAAAAACGCTCGGGCGTTATCATTTTGGGCTGCCCGAAGAATTTTGGCAACATCTCGAAAATGCTTTCGAAGAGCTGCTGGCGGCGATGCGCATCGCCGCCAGCACTGTCCTCGCCCGCCGCCGCGGCGATGCGCCCTCCACGCCCCCGCAAAGCAAGTCCATCGACATCGAATGGGATGACTGGGAGGATGATTGGGATTAGTGCCGCGCGATGGGCGTCAGATCTCTTCCTCTGCGCAAAGCGGGCAGAATTTGGGGTCCTCCAGTTCGATGAAGTGGCGGGCGCAAATGGCGTAAACTTCCACGCGTTCCAGCACGCCCCATTTTTTCACCACAGTCGCTTCCAGGGCAATTTCCTTGCAATTGGTGTTGATAAGGATATCGGGCACGGGGCATTTGTTGCACAAGCTGCGATGCCAGGGCAGCGAATCGGGGTTGCGCTTGATCAACCGACACTCTTCTGTCTCTCGCCCGCGGTGATAGTCGGCGTAGTAATAGCGACAGTTGACTGGGGTGGATTTTGGCATCGTTCGTAACTGCTAAGGTAGTCTGTCTGTTTTCGGTGGCTTGGCTTCTGCTGCGGCAGCCCCCCTCGCTCCCCACCGCTTGCGGGGGGGAGGGCTCTCCGTCTGCAAAAAACTTTGCAAACCAGCGGCTCCCTCCCCTGCAAAGGAGCGAAGCGACTGGCGGGGGA
>JALWDV010000745.1 GCA_027036755.1 Anaerolineae bacterium | reverse complement strand
TCCCTCCCCCGATACTCGCTGCGCTCGTGTTCGGGGGAGGGAGATGCTCATCTGCTGCACAAATTGGCAAAGCGATGAGCTCCTCCCCCTGCAAGGCGCCAGCCGAAGCGGGGGGAGGCCGGGAGGGGGGCTTGTCTCCGAACCAAATTTGAAATTGCTGTGTCATGTCTGGCCCATTTTACACGGAGCCTGCAACGAGATACAATTCGGGCCATGAAGATATTCATCCATGGCCTCATCGGCAGCGGGCAGGGCTTCAAGGGGACGTTCCTGAGCGGCGTCTTCCCCGACATCCTCACGCCCGATTTCCCCGGCGATCTTGCTCAGCGCATGGCCCGGCTGGAGGACATTCTATCCGAAGGATCGGATCACATCCTCATCGGCTCCAGCTATGGCGGCATGATGGCCGCGCTCTACGCTTGCGCCCATCCCCAGCGCGTGAAAAAGATCATCCTCCTGGCCCCGGCCCTGCCTTTTCATCCCTTCGATGAGAATCCGCCCGGACCCTGCGATGTTCCCACCGTCATCTTTCATGGCCGACAGGATGCCATTGTGCCCCTGGACGCCACCCGGGCCCTGGCCGGGCGGGTTTTCACCAACCTGCAATTCAATGTGGTGGACGATGATCATCTGCTGCACGAGACGGTGCAGCGGCTGGATTGGCGGGCGCTGGCGGGGGCGTAAAAAAACGCCGGACGAAAACGCCCGGCGTCGAAGATTTACATGCTGTGTGATTGTTTCAGGCCGCGGCCATGCGGGGCCGGAATTTGTAGCTGTAGTTGATCAGTCCTTCGTCGCCCTCCACGCTGAGCTTGCGGGTGACCATTTCCACCTTCATGCCCACCTCGATCTCTTCGGGCTCGACGTCGGTGAGCTGGGCGGTGAGCATGGGGCCTTCCTCCAGCTTGATCAGGGCCAGAGGATAGGGGGCCTGGGTCTGGAAGCCCTCGGGCGCATTGTAAACGGTGGTGAAGCTGTACACCTCGCCCAGGCCGCTGAGCCGGGCGGGATCATAGGCGGGCTTGGAGCATTCGGGGCAGACGTCGCGGGGAGGGAAAACGTGGGCGCCACAATGATGGCAAATTTCGCCATGAAGACTGTATCGTTGTTTTTTGATTCGCCAATTGCGGGCAATGTGCATGGTTGTTTCTCCTGAAAATCGAAATCGGGTGCGGCCAGCCGTGAATCGATGGGGCCGCGCCTGCCGGACGTTTTTCCAGCATCGCCATGAATTATAGTCCCCAAAAACTGTCAGAAACCATCATCTGGCGCTATTTTGGGGCGGCTGACAGTTTTTGACAGTTTTTTCCACCTCTCGAAAACGGAATTCTGCCATTTTTCGTCGTTTTTCAGGGTAACTGCTAACGTATGCCAGTTGGTTGTCTTTTTCCACTCAAACCTGACAGGTTCTCGTAACCCTCGCGGTAGGATGTGCGGTTTTCAGCCAGCAACGAAGCGTGCAAAGGGCTGAATCGTTGCCGAAGGAACCTGTCAGGTTAATTCAAGCGAAAACGACCTTAGCAGTTACTTTTCAGGAGGAACATGAATTAACCGTCGATCTGCTTTTTGTTGAATTCATATTCCTTCTTGAGGGTCTCTTCCGCAGTGCCCGCCGCGAAATCCGCCAGCTTGCCGCCCACCAGAGGCACGCTGCTTTTGGTCTCGGTCTCGATGAGCATGACGCTGCCGCCCTCTTTACCCGCGGCCAGCTTCATGCGGCTGCGCACCGCCACGGGCACGCCCTCGACTTCCACGGTGGCCTTGCCCAGGTAGGGGCCGCCCGGCTTGACCTTCCATGTTTCGACCTGTTTCGAGGGACTCCATTCGGGCACGAATTTTTTGAGAGCGCCGGGCGCGTCGGAGCGAATTTCGCGTTGCACGGTGATGACCACGGCGTCGCCGTTTTTCTCGACTTTCACATGGACGTTGCGGGCTCCGATGGCCTCGGCCCGAGCTTTCACGAATTCGGGATCGGTGAAATGCCCGAAGACGGCGTCCACATCCGCCTTGTATCTGTTGGTTGTCTTGATTTTCATAGCGCGTGTCTCCCGATCTTTCTCGCTTGTAGGATGGGTGAGTGGGGGTGATGGATGCTGGGATTTAGGATGACGTAATGATACAATAAGAAGTCCATCCGTGCACACTTGGCGCACCTGACATACGATCTTCTCCTATCCATTTCGTAACTACTAAGGTAGGCCTGCTGAGCCAACGTTCAAGACAGCGTTCGTCAGTTTTGCAGCCTTGGCCGCTGGGCCTGGC
>JALWDV010000744.1 GCA_027036755.1 Anaerolineae bacterium | reverse complement strand
GGGACAATGCCCGCTGGGATCATTGTAAACGACCGGATTGTTGCCCACATAGCTGTACCGGTTCAGGCTCTGGGGGTCGCCCGGGTTGGGCACAATGGTGTCCGGCTGGATGAAGCGCCCGAGCGCGTGGTCATAGTAGCGGGCGTTGTAGAAGTACAGGCCGATGGCGTGGTCGCAGCGCCAGCCCGGAATGAGCCCCACGCCAGGCAACCAGGGCCGCAGAGGGAGGATGCGGCGATTGCGCCCGACGCCGCCGGGGCCGCGGGCGAGAACGCAAGCGCCCGGGCCTGGACGTTACGATGGGGCGACTACGGGCGGCGGGGCGGGCGTGGAGGAACGCGGGCACCCCGCGACGCAACGCCATTCCCCGCCCGCACAAGCGTCTGCGGGCATTATGCGCCCAAGCCTGCGCGGGCCGGGTGAAGCGCCCGAGCGCGGGGTCGTAGCGCCGGGCCACGTAGTCAACCAAATCGCCCGCAATGCCCGCATCCAGCCGCAGGCCCGCCAAACCGCGGGCGGGTTGCGGTGGCTCGGGCGCGAGTTATGGGGTTGGGAAGGAAGGCGGGGTCATCAACACCGCCTTCATTGAACGGCTCAACGCCACCTTCCGCCAACGCCTCCCCTGGCTCACTCGACGCACACGCACCTTGGCTCAGCAGTGCCAAACCTTGACTGCCGCCATATATGTCGTGGGTGCCCTCTACAATCTCTGTGACTACCATCATGGTCTGCGCGTCAAACTTTATACAAGTCCGCATTATTTCAAATGGGTCCTCGTACGCCTGCGATGGCGGCAGGATTGACCGACTATCGTTGGTCCTATGAGGAACTATTCTCTTTTAAGGTACCGCCTTCTCAATCATCATTTGCAAGAAGAGACGCTTTGTATCGTTTGACTCTATTCATTACAGGTCCTCTCAATCGGCAAAAGATAAGGCACCCTATCCCATCAACAAACAAAAAAGTAATATTTAGCCACAATCTATCGAAATAAACGTTCTTACCCAACAATAAACCAATGAGGCCGAAACCATAAATTATTATACTTCCAATAAAAAGAAGTGCTGTTGTATAGCAGAGACTATATATCAATATGCCATATACTACCCACCTTACATACAGATTCAATAAATCTTCCTTGTTAGTAAAATCCTGATAGCCTGTCATTTTCGCAAGTCCTCTGTCTCATCTAGCAACGGAGGATAACATTGATCGGCACTCCCAATCCATGTGCGCTTATCTTTATAATCGACGACTAATGAATATTCAAGAACAGTTGCATTATTAGCCCATGTGGCGACAGAAACTACAGTCAGTACACCACCGCACAGAGGACATGCTAAAGAGACTCCAAATTTTTTCCCAGCAGTCTGCGCCAAACCTCCCAATATTCCTATGATTCCTGGAACACTATCCCCGGCCAAAAGTTCAATATGCCATCCTGTTTGCTGATAACTGACGCTACGCCAATAGCCGCTATATTGCGGCCCGGCTTCAGTGTACCGATACAAAGGTTGCTCCCACACCTTGCTTCGAGGAGAGTCGAGATCAACTGGGTGCGCAGTAATGTTTTGGTCAGCCGCGAGTTTCTCGCCTGCGTTGTTGACAAGGCGATAAGGGCCATATCCCTGATATTCATACAATTCATGCTCTCCTTTTAGACTGAAAGTGGTGCCGGCGTGAATGAAAACGCCAGAAGTTAAAGACGTTGTTGGAGCAAAAAGAGTATCTCCATAATCTGCGAGAAGCAGCATGGCCCAAAACACTTTATCCCCACGCCATGCATTCCAATACCGGCGCCATCTATCTCCATATTTGGCTCGCAGATACTGTTCGATCTCGTCTTCCTCAAACAGCCCGCTGGGGTCCGTGTACCGCACCGGGTTGTTCGCGGCGTAGCTGTACCGGTTCAGGCTCTGCGGGTCGCCCGGGTCCGGCACAATCGTATCCGGCTGGATGAAGCGCCCGCGGCGGTTGTCATACCAGCGCGCGCCATAATCATACAACTTGATGTCCGGCTCGTGCCGCTGGCCCGTGTAGCGGTATGTCGTCTGCAAAGGTGCGCTCGTGGCATTCTTCCACGTATGCTGCCAACCGCCAAAGGGCGTGAAATAGTCCGCCATAACGAAAAATTTCTCACCTCCAATGTTTTAACCACCATATCAACCGGCGTGTAAAATAGGCAATCATCAATGTCATCATGAGAATCAGTAACAATAGCAACACATAATCAGTATATCTGCTGTTGATGAAAGAACTAGCC
>JALWDV010000743.1 GCA_027036755.1 Anaerolineae bacterium | reverse complement strand
TGTACTAGCCCCGCAGGGGCGCTGTTTCTAGCCGGGGGACTTCATCCCCCGGCGCTGGCGGCGGGCGCGAAGCGCCCCGTTAATGAATGGATTATTTTAACTTTCCAACTCATTTGGGACGCACCCATAGCACTTATTGGGGATGACGCGTGACGGGCGGATTGTGATGACGGGGCGGCAAGTAACGCGTTGCGTAATGCAAAATTGACGCATTGCGTTACTTCGTGTTAGAATTGCTACAATCTTCCATTTGGATTGGATAGTCGAAACTGCCAGTTTTCATCTGCACTTCCACCCATCACCTTTTCGAGAGGCGTAAAAATGTTGAATTTTAACTTTTCATCCGAGCAAAAGATGCTGCGGGATCTGGCCCATGATTTCGCTGAGAACGAAATCAAGCCGGTGGCTGAACACTACGACACGTCGGAGGAGTATCCCTGGCCCGTCATCAAGAAGGCGCAAGAGTATGGCCTGTTCAGCGTGAACGTTCCGGAGGAGTATGGCGGCCCGGGCATGTCGTTGCTGGAAGAGGTCATCCTCACCGAAGAGCTGGCCTGGGGATGCTCGGGCATTGAGACGGCCCTGATGCTGAACTCGCTGGCCGCGCTGCCCATCAAGATCGCGGGCAACGAGGAGCAGAAGAAGAAATATCTGGGCATGATGGCCGAGGGAACCATGGGCGCTTACTGCGTCACCGAGCCGGGCGCTGGCTCCGATGTGGCCGCGATCAAGCTTTCGGCCGAGCGCAAGGGCGATAAATATGTGCTCAATGGCAACAAAATCTGGATCACCAACGGCCCGGTGGCCGACATCTTCGTGGTCTTCGCCCGCACCAACAAGGAAGACCGCTACGGCGGCCTCAGCGCATTCATCGTCGAGCGCGATTGGGGCGTGACCACTGGCAAGCCGCTGCCCAAGATGGGGCAGCACGCGGCCTGGACCAGCGAAGTCTTCTTCGAGGACGTGGAAGTGCCGGTGGAGAATCGCCTCGGGCCCGAGGGCATGGGCTTCCTCATCGCCATGAAGGTGTTCGATAGCTCCCGGCCCGCAGTCTCGGCTGCGGCCGTGGGCGTGGCCCGCCGCGCCTTCGAGGAAGCGACCGCCTACGCCAAGACCCGGATCGCCTTTGGCAAGCCCATCATCGCCAAGCAGGCGGTGGGCTTCAAGCTGGCGGATATGGCCATCAACATCGAGGCCGGACGTTTGCTGGCTCAGAAAGCCGCCTGGCTGCTGGATAACGGCCATCGCAACACCACCCTGGCCGCCTACGCCAAGGCCTTTTGCGCCGATATGACCATGAAAGTCACCACCGAGGCGGTGCAGGTCTTCGGCGGTTATGGCTACAGCCGCGAATATCCCGTCGAAAAGCTGATGCGAGACGCCAAGATATTCCAGCTTTATGAAGGCACCAGCGAGATTCAGCGGCACATCATCGCCCGCGAGATATCCAAGAGCTGATAGTGTTGCTCCGCGCGTATCAGAGAAAAGAGCGGCGGGAGCTGATCCCCGCCGCTTTTTGTTTGGGAGCGTCTGGATAGAGACCTGAAAGGGGCGTTTGCGCTTGTTGCGTCGTCATTGCGATAACCACGCTGTCGATATAGCCTGCTGGCGTGTGCGCCTGGGGCCAGATAATAATCTTCGGGCGTGACATCCAGCTCGAAAGCGCGTTGGGGCGGCTGCACTGTGGGACGGGTGGCGGCGAAGCGCCACAGCATTGCAGTCCATTCAGCTCATGGATGAGTTCCGTCATTTCATGCACCCAGGCCCGTCCGCTGGTGGCATCGGGCGGCCAGGCGAAAATATCGGTTGCCCGATCTGCACATCTTATTGTAAACTGTGCCATAGCTTCTTCCACTTCCCTCTTTCCCCCCGGAAAAACTATGTCGCGGAATCTTTGGGGCGTCATTCTGGCGCTGACACTTATCTTGGCGGCGTTTGCCGCGCTTTCAGACGTTGATTCAGTTGGGGCCGCTGGCCCAAACGCCGAACAGGTCGCAACTTCCTGCACCAATCTGCTGGTGAACTCCGACATGGAGGCCAGCAGCGGATGGCTGTTTGGAAATTCGCCCGTTTCGCCGCGATATGTGACCGATCGCTATCTCAGCCCTTACCGGAGCGTGCTGCTGGGGATTATTGCGGGTCCCAATCAGCGGAGCTACTCTTCGATGACGCAATATGTCAGCGTGCCCGGGGGCAGTTATCTGCGGTTGCGGGCGCATGTTTATCCGCTGAGCCAGCCCTATGACGGCGATGACGCCCAAGAACTGA
>JALWDV010000742.1 GCA_027036755.1 Anaerolineae bacterium | reverse complement strand
ACTGCACACAGTGTACGGCGGACTGCTGGCCCAAACCCCGGACGATGGCTTTGTGGCTGACCACCCGCAGGTCAGCCACAAAGCCATCGTCCGGGGTTTGGGCCAGCAGTCCGCCGTACACTGTGTGCAGTTCCAGGGGGAAGCGGCGCGCGCCCGTGGCCTTCATCACCCGTAGGTTTTTCTTTCGGCTGAGGCGGGCCAGAGCCTCGGGCGTGAAGTCGGGCGCGGCCAGCACCTCCACAAACAGCTTGCCGATGGCCTCCACCAGGGGCAAATCCACCGGCCGGTTGACGGTGATGATGGAGCCGAACGCGCTGACGGGATCGGAGGCCAGGGCTTTCTGATACGCGGTCACCAGGTCGTCATCGGTGGCCAGGCCGCAGGGATTGGCGTGCTTGATGATGGCCACCGCGGGCGCGTCGAACTCGTTGACCACGCCCCAGGCGCCGTGTAAGTCGCCCAGATTGTTGTAGCTGAGGGCCTTGCCCTGCAACTGCTGGAACGCGGGTTCGTAGCCGGGCCAGCGGTAGAACGCGGCCTGCTGGTGGGGATTTTCGCCGTAGCGCAGGGTTTGCACCCGCTCCGCGGTCAGGGTCAGCAGCTCGGGCGTGGCGGTTTCGCCTTCCACCTGCCGGGTGAAATAGCTGCTGATGGCCGCGTCGTAGGCCGCGGTGTGCCGAAAGGCTTTCAGGGCCAGCCGTCGTCGTTGGTCGAGATCAAGCCCGTCGCCTGCCAGGGCCTCCAGCGCCCAGCCATAGTCCGCGGGATCCACCAGCACGATGACCCGCTCGAAGTTCTTGGCTCCCGCCCGCAGCAGGGTCACCCCGCCGATGTCGATGTTTTCCACGGCCTCGGCTTCGGTGACGTTGGGTCGGGCCACGGTCTGCTGAAAGGGATAGAGGTTGCAGGCCACGATGTCGATGGGCGCCAGACCATGCTCGGCCAGCTCCGCCCGATGGGCCTCGTCATCCCTGGCCAAAATGGGCCCGTGGATGGCGGGGTGCAGGGTCTTGACCCGGCCTCCCAGAATCTCGGGGAAGCCGGTGAGATCGGCCACCGGTGTGACGGGCAGGCCCGCCTGGGCGATGGCCCGGGCCGTGCCGCCGCTGGCGATGAGTTCCACGCCCAGGTCGTGCAGACCGCGAGCGAGATCGATGAGTCCGGTTTTATCGGAAAGGGATAGAAGTGCACGCATGGTGGTTGGAGATTGGGAGAGATTCGTGGAGATTCGGATAGCTTGTTTATTTTTGGGTGTGTCCAATTTTGGCTGGAAGCGTTTGCCACGTTCGCCCGGCGATGAAGTCGCCGGGCTACAAAACAGCGCCGGATAAATCCGGCTAGCCCCGCAGGGGCGCTGTTTCTAGCCGGGGGACTTCATCCCCCGGCGCTGGCGGCGACTGCGCCCAACTCAGTTTGGACACATCCTTATTTTTTCCGCGCTCGTCCGCGTTCGTCCGCGTCCCATCTACAAAGCGGCTTCTTCGAGGACGGCCAGGGTTTGTTGCGCGGATTTCTGCCAGGAGAAGCGTTTGAGATTCTCCCGGCCTTTGGCGATGAGTTCCTGGCGCAGGTCGTCATCCACCAGCACCTTTTCGATGGCGTCGGCCATCTCCTCCACGCTGTGCGGGTCGAAGTACACCGCGCCTTCGCCCGCGACCTCGGGCAGGGAGGAGCTGTTGGAGCAGACCAGGGGGGTGTCGCAGGCCTGGGCCTCCAGCGCGGGCAGGCCGAATCCCTCGAACAGGGAGGGCAGCACATACGCGGCCGCAGCCGAATACAGCGTGGCGATCTGGTGGGGCAGCACGAAGCCGGGGAATCGCACCGCGTCCAGCAGGCCCATGGTTTTCACCTTCTCCCGCAGCGCGCGCCCGCCCGACGCGATGTCGCCCGCCAGCACCAGATGCAGCTTCATCTCGGGGCGTCGCTGCCGCACGATGGCGAAGGCGTCCACCAGCCGATCCAGGTTCTTGCGGGGGCGCATGGAGCCCACATGCAGCAGATAGCGGGCATAGCCCGGAATGCCGAACTGGGCCGTGGTCAATGAGAGCTTGATTTTGTCGGTGACGGGCTTCAGGTTGGGATCGGGCGCAAGATAGACCACGCGGATGCGGTCGGGATCGGCCCCGTAGAGCTCGACCAGATCGTTTTTGGTGGCGTTGCTGTCGGCGATGATGCGGGTGGCGATCCGGGCGTGGCGTTTGGTGCTCCAGCGCAGATAGCGCAGCTCCTTGCCCGAATGCGCCTGGGGATAATACTCGTAGCCCAGGTCGTG
>JALWDV010000741.1 GCA_027036755.1 Anaerolineae bacterium | reverse complement strand
CCACATCCCCGCCCGCGACAACGCCCAAAACAACGCCAGAGCCCACCGCCACGCCCGAACAGGCCGCCGCGCCGGGCGAATCACCCCTTCCCACGCCCAAAGCAGGCTCAAGCCTTCCGACAAGCGCAGTAAAAGCGCATGGCGAACTCGTTTTTGCCAGCGCGCGCTCAGGCAATTTCGATCTCTGGACGTTGGACCTCGCTCATCCTGGCGCCCCGACTCAGCTCACCACCAGCACCGCCGCCGACGTAGAGCCTCGCTGGTCGCCCGATGGCGGCATGGTGCTGTTCAGCAGCAACGAAGACCGGCAATACAACGATCTCTTCGTCATCAACGCGGATGGCTCAGGTCGCAAGCGCCTGCTGGATTGGCCCGACAGCCACGAATGGGGCGCGACCTGGTCGCCCGACGGCAAGCATATCGCCTTCACCAGCGAGAGAGAAGGCAATTACCAGATTTTCATTCTGGCCTACGGCGCCGACGCCGAGCCTGTCAACTTGTTGCAAGATAATTTTTTCCACACCTATCCCGACTGGTCGTCCGACGGCAAATGGCTGGCGTTCGTCAGCGATCGCAGCGGCAATTGGGATATCTGGAAACTGAAGGTGGACGAGTGCCTGGATGCGCGACTTGCGGGCCAGACGGGCGATATCGACGTCTGCCAGCCCCAACAACTCACCGAAAATCCCGACGACGACTTCTTCCCCCGCTGGTCGCCTGATGGTGGCAAGATCGTTTTTGCCAGTCGTCGTCACGGAGATCGAGACATCTACGTCATGGACGCGGAAGGCGGCGACACCACCCGCCTCACCACCGAGCCCGGCAACGACTCAAACCCCATCTGGGCGATGGATGGCGCAGCCATCATCTTCAGCCACCGTCCCCAAACCAACTGGGACATGTTCATTATGAACGCGGATGGCTCCAACTTGCGGCAACTGACGGATTCGCCGGGCGAAGATCGTTTCGGCGATTGGAAGCCATAGCGTCAAATTCATATCCTAAACATGCGAACTTCCCGCGGCGTCAGCTTCGGGAAGTTTTTTATTGCAAAATCCGGTGACATGGCTCTTTTTCTGACAAAACGCTAACACTGGGCATGGATTTCTCAAATACTTCTCGGCTAAACTGAAAGCAAATAGTAACTGCTAACGCACCCCGGTTAATAAACCACAAAGGGCACAAAGGCACTAAGAACACGAAGAAAAAATGTATAAATTTTCCTTTGTGCCTTTGTGTCTTAGTGCTCTTAGTGGTTTTCGGGTGACAGACCGGTGACGACCTTAGTAGTTACAGCAAAGACACCCTTTCAGACATCACATCAAAGGAGACGCCATGAAAAAGAAAAAAATTGCCCCCACGGAATTGCTGCGCAAGCACGAGATCGCCCTGAACACCTTTGTGCGAGAAAATTGGGAGGAGACGCCTCAGGAAATTGAAGTAAAGATGAACAGCTTGAAAGCCTGGGGCTTCGATCTCATCGCGGGCCTGAGAAATGGCAAACGCGCCATCTTCGTTTCCGAAAGCGAACAGGGAAGGCAGGTCGGCGATGTGTATGAGGAAGAAGGCGAGACATTTGAAGTGCAGGAGATCATCAGCACCTTGTCCAAGAACGCGCAGATCATCGTTGAGGTCAGCTTGCAGGATCGCCGCGGCGTCATTCGTGGCATCTATCGCACCGAAGAAGAAGACGTGGTCATTTTCACCCTTCCTGCGGCGGAGTTGCTACTCACCACTTTCAAAAAACGCCGTCTTCATGCTCTTATCGAGGCATTCCACTCCAGCGGCCTGACCACCGAATTCATTCGCCAGCGAGGCGTGACCGGCAAGCCCTGGGGTTATGAGCAGTTGCCAGCCAAGATGCGCCAGGCACTGCGCACCGCCCAGGACATCATCGACCGCCAGACCAACGCTGGACGATTTACCCTGGTCTACTTCGGAAAGAACAAAAATGGCGATGATCGGTATATCGTCACCTGGCTGATTCCCACCATTCACCTTTTCGATATCGACATCGCAGAAAAAATCGATAAAACCCTGGCCGCGTTGAAATAAGTCTGCAGATGTAACTGCTCAGGTCATTTTCGCCTTAACCAACCAGGTTTGAGTGGGTAAAGGCAACCAACCGGCATACGTTGGCAGTTACCTGCAGATACTCTAGTTTCCGCTAACTGGCGGCGTGACAAAAGCGGCTGAATAGGGCATCATTGCAAGAAAAGGATCAATTCACTCGCAAGGAGGCCACCATGACAGCCGCTATACAGACCACTATACAAACA
>JALWDV010000740.1 GCA_027036755.1 Anaerolineae bacterium | reverse complement strand
CCGGCCGCCATGGTGAAGGACGCCGCCGAAGTCACGGTCTGGCTTTGCAGCTTGGCCATGAGGCCGATGACCTCTTTCGGGCCTGCGGCCCAGCCCAGCCGCCAGCCCGTCATGGCGTAGGCCTTGGAATGGCCGTTGATGGTGATGGTGCGCTCGACCATATCGGGCAGGGAGGCGAGATTGATGTGTTCGCCTTCGTAGATGAGCTTTTCATAAATCTCGTCGGAAAGGATGTAGAGATCGTTTTCCAGGGCCAATCGCCGCACCACCTCGGCTTCTTCGGCCGAGATGACGTGGCCGGTGGGGTTGTTGGGCGAATTGACCATCATCACCTTGGTGCGCGGGGTGATGTAGCGGGCTGCGTCCTCGGTGATGGCGAAGTTGCTGGCCGCATCCAGCGACACAGTCACGGGCGTGGCTCCGGCCATGATCACCATGGGAACGTAAGAGACCCAATAGGGCTCGAAGATGATGACTTCATCGCCCGGATTGACCAGGGCCCGCAAGGCCGCGTAGAGCAGGAATTTGGCGCCGGGGCTGATCAGCACCTGGGTGGCTGGATCCACCTTCAGGCCGTATTCTCGCTGCATTTTGTCGGCCACGGCCTTGCGCATGGCCACCGTGCCCCGAGATGGCGGATAATGAGTGTCTCCGGCCTCGATGGCCCGGAATGCGGCCTGCACGATGTTTTCGGGCGTGGAGAAGTCGGGATCGCCCCCGGCCAGCGAGATGACGTCTCGCCCGGCGGCTTTCAGCGCCTTGGCCTTATCGTTGACAGCCAACGTGGCGGAAGGAGGGATGTTTTGCAGTAGTTCGGATAATGGCTTCATGATAATCCTGTGCAGAGGGGGGCAGATAGGGATTTCGGTGGGGATGTAATGCTGTGCGGCTATTGTAAGGCCAAAGGCGGCGTTCGCCAAACGGGCCATGATTTTTTCGTGGGGCCGCCGGGTTGGACAGGGTTTATTTCCTTAGCAGTCCGACGGCGGGCGCGTCCGCTCCGATACCGATGAAAATGCCTCGCGGCCAGGACAGCGCGGGCAGCCAAGCCCGTAATGCGTAATTCGTGATGCGTAACGACCTCACGCATTACGCATCACGTCCGTTGCAGACTCGCCCGACGTGGGCTTTGCGAACCTTCAGCAACCAGCGATCATTCTATTTTCAAAGCAGTTACGGCAAACCCCAAATCCTCTCCTGCGAGGCGACAGCCGGAGCGGGAGAGACTGGGAGGGGCTTGTTTTCGATGGTTTGGGCTCTGGTTGCCGTGTTTTGGTGTTGTCCTGTATAATCTGGATTGTCGATTCGTCGCAAGTTCGAGGACTTGCCCTTTTCCGCCGAAATTTTTGTGCGAGAGCGTCGAACGTCATCTATCAGGCCGTTATCAGCAACGCATATTCAATTATTTTTCCACTCAAGGAGTGACTGCAATGGAAAAACCCTGGCTGCAATTTTATGATAAAGGGGTTCCGGCCTCGATTGATTATCCCGAGGTGGATTTATGGACTTTGCTGAGCGACTCTGTCAAGAATTATCCCAACCAGATTGCGTTGCGGATGATTCTCAAGTATCTGCCGCTGGGATTCAAACTGGGCGTGAAGATGTCTTACAAGGAGTTGGGGGATAAAGTTGATCGACTGGCGACGGCGTTGGCGGGCATGGGCGTCAAGAAGGGGGATAGAGTCGCTGTGCAAATTCCCAATTCGCCAGGGACGGTCATTGCATTTTTGGCCATCGTGCGCATTGGGGCCATCGTGGTGAACACCAATCCGATTTACACCCCCCGGGAGATGGCGCATCAGTTCAATGATTCCGGCGCCAGGGCGGTGGTCATCTGGAATACTCTTTATCCCAAGCTAAAGGAGATCCAGAAGGACACCGGTGTGGAGAAGGTCATCGTTTATCATCTGAATGATTTTATGAATCCGATTTACGCTCATTTGCTCAAGAGCGCCCAGGAAAAATCGGGCGACTGGGTGGATGTGCCCGAGGGCGATGGCGTTTATTGGATGAAAACGCTCATTTCCAACAATCCGCCCAATCCGCCGCAGGTGGCGATTTCTCCTGATGATGTGGCGCTGTTCCAGTACACGGGCGGCACCACGGGCACGCCCAAGGCGGCCATGCTCAGCCATCGCAATCTCATCGCCAATGTGATGCAGATCGACGCCTGGGTGCCCGATATGGCCCACGGCAAAGAGGTCTTCATGGGCGCCATTCCCTTCTTCCATGTGTTTGGCATGACGGTGGGGATGCTGGAGAATTTGTTCGTGGGCGGCAAGCTGGTGCTCATGCCCGATCCTCGTAATATCAAGCTGCTGATGACTATCATTCAGGAGGAGGGCGTCACGCTGTTTCCGGGCGTGCCCACGCTGTATGTGGCCATCATCAATCACAAGGAAGTCTCTTCCTTCGATTTGAAATCCATCAAGGTGTGCATTTCGGGCGGCGCGCCGCTGCCCATCGAGGTGCAGCGCAAGTTCGAGGAGATGACCGGCGGCAAGCTGCGGGAAGGTTATGGTCTGACCGAGACTTCGCCCGTGACGCACGCCAATCCCATCTATGGTCTGTACAAGACGGGCTCCATTGGTTTGCCTTTCCCCGATGTGGAGGCTCGCGTCGTCTCGCTGGATGCCGATGAGAATGGCAAGCGCCAGGTTCTGGGCGTGGGCGAGGATGGCGAGTTGGCCATTCGGGCGCCGCAGGTGATGGTGGGTTATTGGAATCGGCCCGATGAGACCAGGAATGTGAAGGATGAGGAGGGCTGGCTCTACACCGGCGACATCGCCAAGATGGATGAGGACGGCTATTTCTATATCGTGGATCGCAAGAAGGACTTGATTATCGCCTCCGGTTACAACATCGTCCCGCGCGAGGTGGAGGAAGTCCTTTACGAGAATCCCAAAGTGCAGGAGGCTGTGGTCGTGGGCGTGCCTGATCCCCGCCGCGGTGAGACGGTGAAGGCTTTCATCGTGCTGAAGGTGGGGGAGACGGCGACGGAGAAGGAGATCATCGCCTTTTGCAAGGAGCGATTGGCGCCTTACAAGGTTCCCAAGCTGGTGGAATTCCGCACCGAGTTGCCCAAGTCGGCGGTGGGCAAGCTGCTGCGCCGGGCTCTGGTGGAGGAAGAGAAGGCCAAGCTGGCGAACAAGCAGGTCGCGGAGCAGGACTAGGAGTCCGCCCGGCGATGAAGTCGCCGGGCTACAAAACAGCGCCGGATAAATCCGGCTAAGCCCCGCAGGGGCGCTGTTTCTAGCCGGGGGATGAATTCCCCCGGCGCTGGCTCATTTTGGACACTCCCAAGCATTTCGGCCTTCGCGTATTGGCGGGCGAGGTGCGACGCACAGGGCAAGCGCGTCGCACCTCTCTATGCCTCCTTCCTTTTATCGCAGGAGAGGAAGGAACAGGCGTTGTGG
Source organism: Anaerolineae bacterium (assembly GCA_027036755.1). Classification (GTDB taxonomy): domain Bacteria; phylum Chloroflexota; class Anaerolineae; order J102; family J102; genus M2005. The sequence goes on along the minus strand of JALWDV010000740.1, from coordinate 3,640 downwards.
CGGCCGGGGGGCGATGCGCCCGCGGATGACGATGGGGGTTTCGGTGAGCGTCAGGGTGACGACGCCGTCGACGGGGTGCAGGATGTTCACATCGGGGCTGGTTTGCCCGGGCCGGGTGGGGGTGGTGAACATCAATAGTTGCGGATCGGGCGTGAGCAGGTGAATGGTGTGGGAGGCGGGGGCGTCGGTCGGGGCGCGAGCGACGCCATCATCGAACCAAAGCGCGTACACGGGCTGGTCTTCGACCCGGAATTCATAGACGAAGGTGTTTTCGTCGAAGCCTGTCAGCTTCTGCACGCTTTCGTAGCCGCCCAGTTGGGCCTGGGCCATGGCCAGGGCGTAGATGACGGGACGTTTTTCGGGCGGGCCATCGCCTGGTTCTCCCAACATGCCCTGGAACGCCAGGTCTCGCAGTCCGAATGCGGGGTTCTGGTAGGCGGGGCGATCTTGCTCGTAGGCCATGATGATGGCGTCGAAGCCGCTGGCCGCGGCCATCACCCATTTTTTGAAGGCCAGCCGGGCTTGCTCCGCCCGATACCAGCGCTCCGTCAGGGCGTGTTCTGGCGCGGAAGCGTCTTCCAGGCTGCGCCACAGGGCTTCGCCCTGGCTCGGATAGCGTGGGGTGACGGAGATGAGTTGGGGATCAGCCGTGAGTGCGGGCGCGGAGGTCGCGCCCATCAGCCACACCGGTTTGTCTGGCCCGGCTACGGTCGCGCTCCAGTCGGCCAGCGTGGCCAGGCCTGAATAATCGGCCATGCTGTGCAGAGCGATGATGTCGTAGGCGTCGGTTGCGGCTGCGATCTGCTGGAATGCGGTGATTGCGCCGCATACCGCTGGATTGACGCTGGTCACCACATCCTCCAGCTCGGCGGGGGCGGGCCAGCGATCCAGCATGTCGGCGGCTGTGGCTCCAGCCAGGATGATGCGGGCGTCGGGCGAGGCGGCCCGCGCGCCTGTTGCGGCTGTGCGCAGCAGGGTTACATATTCGGCCGCGGTTGTCTCGGGCGAGGCTCCCTGCCACCAGACGCCGGTGGTGGCGTCGGTTTCTATCTGGAAGTAGCGCACCGGATCGGGGTTTCCGTCGCCGTTCACATCCACCAGCGCGGGGGAATCGTTCACGCCGTCCGCGTCGTAGCGTTCGACCACTGCCTGCACCCAGGCGGCGTAGTCGTCCAGGTAGTCGGCCCGGGGCGGGGTGGATGCGGTGACTGCGGCCTGTCCGCCTTGGGGGCCTTGGCTGCGGGCCCAGGGGTTCCATGCCCGCAGCACCATCACCAGCTCGAATCCCGCTTTTTGATACGCGGCCACCCGGTCGTCCAGCGCGATGGCGGGCGCGTTCCAGCGATAGTCGTGATGGTCGCCCGCGGGGGCGTTGGGCTCGATGTATCCCCACCGCACGTCGTCCAGGACGGCGAGCGAGGCCTGGGAGGCTCGCAGGCTTTCGGGCAGGACGTCGGTGAAGCGGGGGCTGGCGTCGATGACGCCCAGGCGCAGCGGGCTGGGGCCCAGCTTCTCTCCGGCCGGGTAGCGGATGGCGTTTTGGTCGCAGGCGGGCGCGGGGATGGCGCAGGCTGAGAGGAGGAGCAGTAGCGGCAGCAGCAGGATGAGGCGTGATGCGAGCGGGCGGTGGATTTTCATGTTTTGGCGGTTATTTCCCGTGCAATGGTTGTTCGCGCGGGCAGAAGTGGGTGCTGCGGCCCGCGACCACGATGCGTTGGATGGGCGCGCCGCAGGAGGGGCAGGGTTCGCCCGTGCGCCGGAATACTTGCAGGCTGTTCTGGAAGGAGCCGGTGGAGCCGTCGGGCCGCCGATAGTCGCGCAGGGTGGCGCCCATTTCGATCAAGGCCCGGGCGAGGATGGTTTTTATCGCTTGGGCCAGCGCGGCTATCTCAGCCGGGGTCAGCGAGCCGCCCGGGCGCAGGGGATGGATGCGGGCCAGGAAGAGGGATTCGTCGGCGTAGATGTTGCCGATGCCGGCCACGATGCGTTGATCCAGCAGCAGGGATTTGATGGCCGCGGTGCGTCGGGCCAGGGCGCGGGCGAGGTGGTCGGCGTCGAAGGCGTCGCTCAGGGGCTCGGGGCCGAGTTTGCCCACGATTTCCGCGGGGTCTTCCACCAGGTAGGCCCGCCCGAATTTGCGTTGATCTTCGAAGCGCCAGTCTTGGCCATCGCTGAAGTGGAAGATGAGGCGGTCGTGAGGCCGCGGCGGCTCGGGGGCGTTGACCACGCGCATTTTGCCGGTCATGCGCAGATGCAGAATCAGCCAGCGGTCGTCATCGAGCCGGAAGAGCATGTATTTGCCTCGCCGTTTTGTTTCGATTATGCGGCGTCCTTGCAGCCATTGCTGGAAGAGAACGCGCTCGGGGCGATCGATGACGGGGGGCCACAGGGGCGTCACCGAGTGGATTTCGCGATCCAGGATGAGAGGCGTCAGCGCGTCGAGGATGGTCTGGACTTCGGGCAGTTCGGGCATGGGGAGGGGGAAGGGGATTTGGAAATTGGGATTTGGGATTTGGGATTTGGGATTTGGGAATTGGGATTTGGGAATTGGGATTGTGGATTGTGGATTTGGAAATTGGGATTTGGGATTTGGGATTGCGGATTTGGGATTTGGGATTTGGGATTGCGTGATGCGTGATAAGTGATGCGTGATGCGAAAAATCCCTTGATGAAATCGTGATCTACTGAGATTGTGTCATTCTGAGCGAAGCGAAGAATCTCTTCTTCTGCAAACGGTGAGATTCCCTTCGGCAGGCTCAGGGCAGGCTTTCGGTCGCTGCGCTCCCTCGAAATGACGTAGGAGAGATTATGTGGAACGCAGACACATCTGATGCACACAGATTTTCGCAGATTGTTTTGATTTTATCTGTTTTTATCTGCGTAGATCAGCTTTTTCTGCGGCATCTGTGTTCTATTTGTGGAACAGTCCAACGGTTGGCCCGCCCGCGCCAATACCGATGAAAATGCCTCGCGGCCAGGACGGAGCGGGAAGCCAAGCCCGTAATGCGTGATTCGTGATGCGTGACGACCTCACGCATTACGCATTACGCATCACGCCCGTTGCGGACTCGTCCGCCGTTGGCTTTGCCAACCTTCAGCGACCATCGATCATTTTTCAAAGCAAGTTAAGCGCCCAGGCGGCCGAATTGTTTTTCCAGGGCCGCGGCGCTGAGATGCAGCATGGTGGGGCGTCCGTGGGGACAACTGCGGGGGTTGTCGCATTGTTCGAGCTGGCGCAGGAGTTCGCGTTGTTCGGCTGCGGAGAGGACTTGTCCGCCTTTGATGGCCAGTCGTTTGCAGATCATGGTGACCAGGGCGTCTTCTCGGGCCTGGCCCACCAGGTCTGTGCGTTCGGCCAGCCCCATGGCGACTTCTTCCAGCAGACGTTGGGGGTCTTGTTTGCCCATGAACGCGGGGACGGCCCGCAGCAGGTAGCTGCCTTCGCCAAAGGGTTCGATTTCGAAGCCGCTTTTGTTGAGGGCGTCCAGGTGCTCGGCGATGAGCCCGGCCAGTTGCGTGCCCAGTTCGATGGTGAGGGGCTGCAATAGTTGCTGGCGCTGGATGGGCTGCCGGGCCGATTTCATGATTTTTTCGTAGAGGATGCGCTCGTGGGCCGCGTGTTGATCGATGAGGTACATGC
>JALWDV010000739.1 GCA_027036755.1 Anaerolineae bacterium | reverse complement strand
TTGGTGGGTTCGGGCGTGTGGGTGGGCGGGACGGGCGTGGCCTCGGTTTTTGCGCCGGAGTTGCTGTTGGCGGGCTGGGATGCGGCCGGAGCGTTGTCAGTGGCGGGCGCCTGAGTGGGCTCAGTGCTCTTGCCTCCGCCGCAGGCGGCCAGGCTGAGGATGAGCAGGAGCGCCAGAATGGGCAAGACGAGTTTTTTTCGTTTCATTACGTTGTTTCCTGAGAGAGTGATGGAAGGGCGGACAGGATTGGGGGATGGTGCAACATTCTCCCCCGGAGCGCCGTCCGCGAGTGAAAAGCTAAGGGATGACAGACCGGAAATGGTAGCATACGGTGACCCAAAAAGCAATTATTCACGTCTGAAGATGGTTTTTCGGGCAACTCTAGCACACGAAGGCCGAAATGATTGTATGGTTTGCTATGATGATGCGCAGCGCCGGATGTGCGATCCGGCGCACTTTTCCCGCTCAACCCGCCGGATTCGCAATCCGCCCGACATCTCCCAAAAGAACCGCAGTTACTTTTTCGGACAAGAAAACGCCCCGGCGTCATATTATGATACGACATCGGGGCGTAAAAAGTTTCGCGAGCGAAAATTCAGACTGTTTGCGGCGCTCCGAGCGAGATGCCGTCGAAAATCAGATCTGTCATGCGGTCCAATTGATCGGGCAATGACGTTCGGAAATCCTGGCTGCACCAGATGACGATCTGCTGGAAGTAGAGCGTGTACAACGCATCAGCCACGAAGGATGCGTCGGTGGTTTCGATGATCTCGCCTTTCCTTTTTCCCTGTTCGATGAGCAGCGTCAGCATGGCGCGGAAGTCCAGTTGCGCCCGGCTGTTGTCCACCAGATCGGGCAGGCGCAGGCCGCGATAAACCATCTCTTTGACCAATTCCCGATCTGAGTCCAAGCCCGCGGCCAGGGCGTGAAACATGGCCTTGACCTTCCCGCGCGTCGTCTTTTGCTGGAAGATGTCGGCGGCGCCGACCCGCCCCAATCGCCCCAGCATCTGTTCGCCCAGTGCAAGCAATACGCGTTCTTTTGTGGGAAAGTAGTTGAAGAAAGTGCCTTTGGCGACGCCCGCGGCCCGGGTGATGTCGGAAACTTTGGTTTGTTCGTACCCCTTTTCGCGGAACAATTGCAGCGAGGCGTTGAGCAATCGCTCGCGCTTCTGCCGTTTTTTGTATTCGCGTAGGGGGATGTGGGATTGCAAAGTCATGGATTGCGCCATAGTTACGGACGTTTCCCCTTGGTGACGGTGTGTGAGTGCGTAGGCGGGAATGAGATGTCTTTCATGCTGGTGAAGACGGAATGATCTCCAAAAAGTTACGGCTGCTAAGGCGTTTTTGTGGAATTTGATGTAATTGCTATTGCGTAGCGTCGCGTATGAACGTCTTCTCGCGTCATATCGGAGTTGACACAACGCGGCATACCTGCCTATAATGGATGAGACCTTACAGCATCTTCGGGTAACTACTCATGTAACGAAGCCAAAAACCACGAAGACACGACGACGCGAAGGATGAAAAATAAGGATTTTCTTCGTGTCTTCGTTCCTTCGAGCCTTCGTGGCAAGGCTTTTTCGAGGCTGAATCAGGCTATCTGAGCAGTTACATCTCGAAAGGAATAGCCCCATGCGAACTATCAAACGTTATCCCAATCGTAAGCTTTATGATCTGGAACGGAAGCGCTATGTTACGCTGGACGATATCTCTCTTATGATTCAGGATGGCGAGGATATTCAGGTGATCGATCATGAGACAGGGGAAGATCTCACCAGTATCACGTTGTCCCAGATTATCTTCGAGCGGGAGAAGAAGCAATCGGGCTTCTTGCCCAAATCGATTCTCACCGCTCTGATTCGCGCCAGCACAGCGCCTATCGACTATCTCAAGAAATCCGTTTCCACTTCGGTCAGCGCCTTGCATCTGCTCGAAAGCGAGATCGACCATCGCATCGATTCTCTGGTGGCGAAGGGCGAGTTGGCCGCTGATGAGGCTGATCGTCTGCGCAAGGAGCTTTATGGCGGGGCCGCCGAGACCGCAAGGGGCTTGATTCCGGACATCAAGCTCGATGCTGCTTTGAGCAAGCTCAATGTGCCAACTTATGAGGATATCAAGATGTTGGAAAGTCAGGTGGAGAAGCTCATGGCCAGCGTGGACAGATTGTTGGCTGTTTCTGAGAATGAAGGACGTGTCATAGATGCAACGCCTGAAGCTGATGATGCGCCCGACGAAGGCTCTGATTCCGCTTCTGTTGCTGAATAATTGTCACGATGTCTATTATCACCGGTTATCGACCAGACGTTATCGAAAAGCTGGGCCAGGCGGCTCCTTCCAAGACAGCTATCGTGCTGGCGGGCGGGGGACTCACCGGCGCTGTTTATGAGGTGGGCGCGTTGCGGGCCATCGACGCCATGCTGGTCGATCGTCGCGTGAATGATTTCGATGTCATTGTGGGCACCAGCGCCGGCGCTCTGATTGGCAGCATGTTGGCTCGGGGCATCACCCCTGGCGAGATGATGCGCACCCTGGATGGGGCCTCTTCCGCGTCTTCGCACATTTTGCCCAAGCACATTTTTTCGCTGAACACGGGCGAATTTCTGCAAAAGGGCCTGCGCCTGCCCATCACCGTCAAGAACGCGTTCTCCCATTATCTGCGCCATCGCCACGACATGAATCTGTTCGATGTCCTGTGGTCCTTGTCCGAGGCGCTGCCTTCGGGCCTGTATGACAACAAGGCGCTGGAGTTGTTTTTGCAGGGCGTGTGGCGGGAGTATGGCCTCAGCGACAGCTTCCGGGATGTGGAGCGGGAGCTGTATGTGATCGCCACGGATCTCGACACCGGGCGGCGCGTGGTGTTTGGCAGCCCCGAATGGGAGGATGTGCCCATCAGCCGGGCGGTGGCCGCGTCCAGCGCCGTGCCGCTGCTATATCGACCCGTGCGCATCGGCGAGCAGGAGTTCGTGGATGGCGCGGTGCGGGGCAACGCCAGCCTGGATATCGCGGTCGAGGCGGGCGCCCGGCTCATCGTGTGCATCAACCCCTTGGCGCCCATCGACAACAGCCGCAAGCGGGATATTCCCCTGCTGGGCGAAGACGGCCGCTTTATCAGCGAAAAGGGCGCACAGGCGGTGCTCTCCCAGTTCATGCGCATCTCCATGCGCAGCGGCCTGGTCTATCACATCAAGCAATTGCAGCGCCGCTACCCCGATATCGATATCATCCTCATCGAACCCCGCCGCGATGATTTCGAGATGGCGTTCTACAACGTCATGCGCTACTCCGCCCGCGTCACCATCGCCCAGCACGGCTATCAGTCGGTCACGCTAGATCTGGAAAACCAGTATCGGGAGCTCAAGGCCATCCTGGCCCGACACGGCATCCCCATCACCCGACGTCTGGTGGCCGAAGAGCTGGAGGCCATGCACCGATCGGGCTATGACCTGGAGGTGGTGCGGGCCATGCTGGAAAAAGGCGATCGGCGGCTGCGATTCCGTCGCAAACAGCAAGCAGCGGAGGAATCGGCGGAGGCCGTCACCGAAGAACTGCGCGACACGCTGGCTCAATTGGAGTATTCGCTGGCCATGTTGCAGGAGCGTGAGCTGGAATCTGTGGGATGACGGCCCGTTCATTGCTCCAACCGGCGCTCGCCGCACGCCCCAATTATTACCTCTGTGTTCGTACCAAAATGGAACGGGTGTGTCCAAAATGAGTTGGGCGCTGGCGGCGACAGCGCCGGGGGATAAAGTCCCCCGGCTAGAAACAGCGCCCCTTCGGGGCTAGCCGGATTTATCCGGCGCTGTTTTGTAGCCCGGCGACTTCATCGCCGGGCGGACGTGGCGAACGCCACGATGGCTGATTTAATTTGTGAACATTCGTCATTCGTCCACTGCGACAATTGCTTCCAACCGAAATTGGACACCCCCAAATGGAACGCAGAAACATCTGACGCCCGCTGATTACCCTGATTTTATCTTTTTATCTGCGTAGATCGGCTTTTTCTGCGTCATCTGCGTTCTATTTACGGAACCGCCGCCAGCACATCCTGCAGAAATGCAGTCTGATCCCAGGCGCCATGATGGCTGACGCCCAGGCGCACGATGACCATGTTACGGGAGGGGATGACCACCACGTATTGGCCGTCATGGCCCTCGGCCGCGTAGGCGTCGTCGGGCACGCCCTCCCATTCTTTGCCGTCGCCCGAGCCGTGGTTCAGCCACCACAACGCGCCGTACTGCCCGTGCGAGGGGGGTGTGGGCGTACGAGCGTAGTCAACCCAGCCCTCGGGCAGGATACGCTGGCCATCCCAAACGCCATCTTGCAGATAAAGCTGGCCGAAGCGGGCCCAGTCCCGGGCCGTGGCGTACATGTAGGATGACCCCACGAACGTGCCCGACGCGTCCGGCTCAAGCACGGCGCTGGTGACGCCGATGGGATGAAAGAGCGCTTTTTGCGGAAAGGCCCAGTAGTCAGCCACATCGCCCCCCAACTGCTGACGGATGATGCGGGAGAGGATGTTGGCCGTGCCGCTGGAGTAATTCCACACGGTGTCGGGGGGCGCAGCCAGAGGCATGTTCGCGGCGTACGCAGCCATGTCGCTGCTGTTGTAGAGCATCTGGGTGACGCCCACGGTGAGATCGCCGTAATCCTCGTTGAATTCCAGGCCGCTGCTCATGCGCATGAGTTGATCAGTGGTGATGGCGTGGCGGGGGTCGTCGGGCGAGGCCCATTCGGGCACAGGGGCCGGGGCCATGATGTCCAGCCTGCCATCCTTGACCAGCAGGCCCAGCAAAGCGTGGGTGACGCTCTTGGTCATGGACCAGCCCAGGAAGGGCGTGTCCTTGCCGTAGCCCTCGGCGTAGCGCTCGGCGATGATCTGGCCATCTTTGACCACGACAATGGCCCGGGTGCGGCGGGGATTTTCGGGATTCGATTCAGAGAAGGCCTCATCCAACACCGCTTCCAGCGCCGGGCTGGGCTGGTACGCCACCGCGTCGCCCGCGGGCCAGGGTTGGGCCGGGTCGAGCGCTGCGGGCGGGGGCCAGTTCGGCCTTCGGGTCTCGAAGGGGCCTTTTCCGGCCAGCAAGGTGCAGCCCAGGCCCGGGCGATAGATGGCCTTCTGCTTCGCAGCCCAGCCCCACAGCGTGGCCGAAAGCCCATCCTCCTCCAACCGGGGTCGCAGGAAGGGAACCAGGGGGTTATCGGGCATGTCGGCCAGAGCGGCTTCGATGCTCTGACCGGTAAGATTGTGGTTGGAGCAAATGACTTTAGCCGTGTAGCCGGTGGCCACCTTGAAAGTCGGCAGCATGTAAAAATACCCTCCAACCAGGGCGATTATCAGCAGCAAGATGATGGCAAAAATGATGATGCGTTTGATCCAGCGTTTCATGGTAACCCCCTGGGGCAAGAAGGCGAAGGTTGTCTACAAAACAGTCCGACGGCAGGCGCGCCCGCACCGATACGGATGAAAATCCCTTGTTACGTCATTCCGACGACCGCAGGGAGGTGGAATCTCCTCGCTTGCAGGGGGATTTCTCGGTCGCTGCGCTTCCTCGAAATGACGTAGGGGAGCTTATTTTCATAGCAGGCGCCACGAGCGGCAGCACGCCGATAATGAACGAAAATAGAACGCAGACACAACTGATGCACACAGATTTTCGCAGATTGTTTTGATTTTATCGGCATGGTTCATTCTCATTCAAAACCATCTTTACAATTTCTCCGTCAAACGTCAAAAAGAGCCTGTTTCGCCACGTTTTGACGTTTGACGCTTTACGTTTGACGTGCTTTGCCAGGCATTGACCCTATTGAAATTGTAAAGATGAAGGAAGGACGATCTGAACCATGCCATTTTATCTGATGGGTGCGTCCTATTTCGGTTGAAGAAACAGCAACGCCGCCAGCGCCGGGGGATGAAGTCCCCCGGCTAGAAACAGCGCCCCTTCGGGGCTAGCCGGATTTATCCGGCGCTGTTTTGTAGCCCGGCGACTTCATCGCCGGGCGGACGTGGCGAACGCCACTATAGCGATTCGGGTTGTGAACATTCATCATTCGGCCAAAACGCCCGGCTGGCCCTAACTCATTTAGGACGCACCCTTATCTGATTTTATCTGCGCAGATCGGCTTTTTCTGCATCATCTGCGCTCTATTTACGCAATAGATGGATGAATTGCTTGGATTTGAGGCGGCGCTCTAGCAAGAAGCGCAGATAATCGCCCATCAGCTTCTCGACCTGCCGCATGGAGCCGGGCGAGAGCTGCAACCGCATGATGTGATTGTAGGGCTGGCTTTGGATGTAGCGCAGCACCTTCAGCGTGTTCAGGGGGATGGGCTGGGCGTCGGACGCTCCCTCGCCATGTTTGGGACACAACACGCCGCCCCGCTCGTGGCTGAAGTAGTTGGTCACCGGCTGGATGCGCTCGCCGCATTGCACGCAATGGAAGAGTTGGGGCGCAAACCCCGCGTGCTGCAATAGCGCCAGCTCATACCAGCGCCCGGTCAGAGCCGGATCGGGCGAGACTTCCAGTCGCCGAAACGCGTTCAGCAGCAGCTCGTAGAGTTCGGGATGCGGGTCATCCTCCTGCACGAACGCATCCAGCAGCTCGCAGAAATAGTAGGCGTATGCGGTCAGGTCCAGGTCTTCTCGCAGCTTGCGAAAGCTGGTGACCGTCTGCGCTCCGGTGACGATGTCCCAGGTCTTGCCCCTGGCCAGCATCAGCGAGACGTGGGTGAAAGGCTCAAGATGCCCGGCCTTGCGGCTGGTGGGTTTGCGCACGCCTTTGGCGATGACCGCGCGCTTGCCGTATTCGGGCGTGAAGATGGTGAGCACCCGGTCGGCCTCGCCCTGCTCCCTGCGTTTGAGGATGACGGCTCGGGTGCGGTAAACGCGTTCGCGGCGGGAGGGCATGGGGGTTGGGATTTGGGATTGCGGATTTGGGATTGCGAATTGCGAGTCCACTGCAAAAAGATCATTTCACCACGGAGACACGGAGGTCACGGAGAAAATAGTGATAGTTCACGGAGAAAAACATCTCCAAATCTCACCTTTTTCTTCC
>JALWDV010000738.1 GCA_027036755.1 Anaerolineae bacterium | reverse complement strand
GGCGGTGGGGGGGGGTGGGGGGTGGGGCGGGGTGGGGGGGGGGAGGGGAGGGGGGGGGGGGGGGGGTGGGGAGGTGGGGGGGGGGGGGTGGGGGGGTGAGGGGGTGGGGGGGGGGGGGAGGGGGGCGGGGGTGAGGAGCGAGGGGGAGGTGGGGGGTGGGGTGCTGGGGGGGTTGTGTGGGGGGCGGGATGATGGTGGGCTCGGGCGTGGCCTTCGAGCCGCCGCACGCGGCCACCGCCATGGCCAGCAGCAAGATCAGCAAAAGGGGGAAGGTGAATTTTCGGGTTTTCGATAGCATAAGCGTTTTTCTGTGTCGAGTGAGAAAGTGTGTGAGAGCCAGTAACTGCTAACGCATGCCAGTTGGTTGTCTTTTTTTGTTCAAACCTGACAGGTTCCCGTAGCCCTGGCCGCAGAATGTGCGGTTTCAGCCAGCAACGAAGCGGCAAGGCTCCGAATCGTCGCCAAAGGAACCTGTCAGGTTAATTCGAGCGAAAACGATGTTAGCAGTTACGAGAGCCAAGTATAACAGGACTCGGGGCATTGTGCACAGATGTTGAAGGGGCGTTGCTGGCCGATTGCATCTGATATGAGCTTCTGGCATAATGGATGGAAGGGAGAATCGAACAATGAAATTGATTTTGACGACCATTGCCATCTTTTTGCTGCTGGGAATGTTGTTTGCAGCGAGCGTCATCGCGCAGAGCCCGGGAGATGGCGGTTGGCGATTTCTGAATGGTCCCGTTGCGCCCGGCGGCAACGTGATGGACATCGCTGTATCGCCCGCGGACCCCGACCGCATTCTGGCTCTGGTTATGGATGCTGATGCGTACGACCACCCGGCCAGTTATCTCTTCCGTTCGGATGATGGCGCGATGACCTGGCGGCAGGTTCACGCCTTCGATGGCGGTGTTTTGGGCGGCGTTTTGGATGTGGCGCTGGACCCGAACGATGCAGAAGTTGCGTTGGCTGGCAGAAAGGATGCTCTCTATCGTACGGGCGATGGCGGGCTGAGCTGGACGCAGGTGTACACCATGGGGCAGGCGGTCGCCATCACGCCAAACGGCGATTATTATGCGGCCGGGCCGGTGGCGCTGCATGATGATGGTTGCTACGGCGAGCTAATGGGCATCGCTCGCAGCCAGGACGCCGGGCGGACCTGGCAGGTGCTGCATCGTTTCTGTGCAAGCGATGCTGTTCGCATCATGGCTGCGCCAGCGCCTGATAGCAGCGTTTATGTGGCGGCCTGGTGGGACGCAAACAAACAAGAACGCTTGTGGCGCAGTGATGATGGCGTTACCTGGACCGATGTGCTTTCGGATAGTGTGGATAGTCGGGGACTGCGTCATTGGCTTCTCGATTTTGTCATCAATCCGACGAATCCGGATGTCCTGTTCATCAGCGATTACTTTGGATTGATTCGTAGCCTGGATCGGGGCGAGACCTGGGTGCGATTGTGGGATCATGGTTCACAGGCACAATCTCACTTCCCCCCGGAACATGCTTACGCAATGGCTTTTGGTAAAAACGGCGTTCTCACCATTGCTGAAAGATGGGGCTATTCCGACGCTGGCGAATCTCACATCTATCGTAGCGATGACAATGGCGATACCTGGTGGCGGGCGTTGGAGACGCTGCCTCGCGGGGTCAGCCGACTCATCGCCCGGCCCCAAAGCGCCGATGCTCTGTATGCGGGATTGCTAGATTTTGGCGTATACAAAGGGCGAGCTAGCGGTGGGCGCTGGATCGTCAGGAATCGCGGACTGCAAACCCTGATCTCGGTAAAGGATTTGGCAGTCAGTGCGACGGATGTGGATCGGGTGTACGTCGTGGGGGACGAGCCTGCAGGAGGGCTGTTTCGCAGCGAGGATGGCGGCCTTACCTGGACTGCCATTATGACCGACGTCCGACTGACTGCTATTGATCTCTATCCGGGATCGAGTGACTCCGGTTGGGCGGGAGGCAATGGCGTCATGCTTTCCTTCGACAGCGAAAACACCCATCTTTACCGTCACATGCCCGAGGTCATCAATGACATCGAGTTGTACGCCAGAAGTCCCCATCGTGGCTATCTGGTCGGATCTTCTCGTGGGGGCGGGTTTCTGGGCAGACTTGAGACAATCGTGACGCCCGACTCCCCCAGCGATTTTGATTATTGGATATTTTTAGCCTGTATTTCGCACATTAACAAGCCGAATAAAGAGACATAACGAGGGGTGAAGGCGAGGTGGAGCGCCGGAGAGGGGGGTGACGCGTCCAAAAGAGGGGGAATTGAAGGTTTTCGGACGCGTT